>RXJP01000015.1:37020-43539 GCA_003963315.1 Rhodocyclaceae bacterium
CCACCAGGCAGCCCAATTGCCGGGCCATGCCGGCCGCACATCCGCGCATCAAAGCGAAGTGGCGGCGAGTGAACAGAACCGCCAAAACCGGCGAAAGGAAACGCATCCAGGACCGGTGCAGCTCCACATCCCAACGATAGGTGATGCGAACGCGGTCCGCTTCATGGGCTTCCAATAGCCACAACCCACGTCCCGAAACGTCGCCATCGGCCACAGCCTCGATCTCCTTTTGGGACACCATGCGTACCGTGGTCGTGGTGATCTTGAGGCGATAACCCACACCGCTGCGCCAAGTGAATCGGGTTACCTGTCCCAGGCCGTCGCCATCGCCCAAACCTAGGCGGGATACCTCCATCAACTGCGGCCACCAACCGGGCCAACCATCGATATCCCGCAATAGCGTCCAAATTTTTTCCGGGGGAGAAGCAAGGGTCCAGCTGGAAATCAAGACATAGCGCCGCGTCAGGCGCACGGGGCGGCTCCCCGCACAAACAACAAGGCGCCATGGTCGCTGTGCAACAAACCATGCCATGTACCCGCTGGCGCGACCTGGTAGTCGCCGGCCTGAAGCAGTATGTCGCCGAGAAAGGCGTCGCCCTCCAGCATCATGCATTCCTCATCACGCTCATGGGCATGAGCCTCTACCTGGCTACCAGGCGCCATGCGGACGAGCCGCGACAGCACGCCATCGGCACTGCGTAAGATTCGATGCGCCACGCCAGGGGCGATCTCCGACCATTCGCCGCCATCCGCCGCCGCCGTGGCAGATGCGGGCCCCTGATAAGGCAGCAAACCCGAAATCACTTCAAGCGCCACTGTCCGCTCGTCGCCCAAGGACGTGCCTCTCACATAGGCGAGACAACCTTCATGGGACACGCTTTTCCGATGGCGGCTGCCTGGGGGCGATACATGGTAGTCCCCCGTCCCCAGCACCTCCTGGCCCATCTGCAAATCGCCGGAAAGCACGACGGCCTCCTCGACAAATCGATGCCGATGCTCGGGCAGCGAGGCGCCCGGATCGAGGCGCAGCAAAACGGAATTGCCTTCTTCGCTGCTCCAGAGGAGCTTCATCGCCACGCCGGCTTTTACCTTGCGCCAACCGCCTTCGCCGCGGCGGCGGGTAATCAATCCCTCATGGCGGGCGGCGCTGTCGGCCACCCGTTCGAGCAAACGATTGCGCAGCGATTGTCGTTGCGTTTCGGGGGGCATGACAGGCGTCAAGCGATCAGCCAAAACATCGAGCAGGGTTTTCTCATCAGTGGGCGAATTGGAGGACAAGGACTCATCCCCCTGATTGTTTTTGGGGTTCATGACAACACCGCCGTTTCTTGTAAATCGGGATCCAGGGCTTCGCGCAAACGCGCGATGGCTCTTCGGATATGGGACTTCACGGTCCCCAGGGGCAAACTGGTGTGACTGGAAATTTCTTCATGGGTCAGGCCGCGAAAGAATGCCAACGCCACCAGTTGGCGCGGTAATGGATCAAGGTCGGCCAGGGCGCTATGCAAACGTTTATCCCGCTGGGTGGCGGCAAGCAGATCCTGCGGGTCGTGGCTCGGGCCATCCTCATGGCATTCGGATTCGGTCAAGGATGTCATGTCCGCCTCCAACTGCACCGGCCTGAGCTTGCGCAGTGCGTCCAGTGCCCGGCTGCGGGCAATGGTCAGCATCCAGGCCGTGACCGAGCCTCGCTGCGGATCGAATCGGGGCGCTTGGCGCCATACCTGCCAGAACACATCTTCCGCCACTTCCTCGGCCAGGGCGGCGTCACGGGTAATGCGCAAGGAGAGGCCATAGACACGGCCAATCTGGAGTTCGTAGAGCGCTGCGAGCGCCGCCTGATCGCGTTCCACCACCCGGCCCAGCAATTGCCGCAAATAGCCTTCATCACAGGACAATGTTTGCCGATGCTGCGCATCTTGGATTTCAGCGTCATCGCCCGTCGCCACGTCCCCGGCCAAGGGAGATTCCTCAACCCAAGGCTGATAGCCGGCGTCTCCCGGGTCGCTCTCCCAATCCTGCATAGTCACCATCATTTCCCGGACTCGGTCCGCAGATAGGCGATCAGATCAGCCCGGTCGGCGGCATTAGGCACTGAGTAACCCATACGCTGACCCGGGATCAATTTTTCCGGATCACTTAGCCACGCGTCCAGCATCCGTTCATCCCAAACAATTTTGCCATGGGCAAGGGCGGCAGAGTAGTCATAGCCCGCTGCGCTGCCTACCTTGCGTCCAAACACTCCACGATGCATAGGCCCGACCCGGTTCTGATCCATGCTGTGGCAGGCCGAGCAACGCTGTTCATAGAGCTGCCGGCCGCGACCGGCATCCGCCGCCCAAGTGGTGACCACAGGCGACATGATGCCGAGAAGCAGTAGCCAGGTAAACAACGTACGGACTCCCACAGCGGTCCGATTCCTGGCGGAATCCCGCAGGGACGGCGTAGGGGCTACTGCCGGCAAATGCTTCATTGCTTCGTAACCACATCCCGATGCATGGGTGCAAGCTTCGCCAGCAACTTGTTCTGGGCCGGGAAGGGGATGCCGTTCTTGTCCATGGCCAGTTGCAGGGCTTGCACCAGGGCATTGAACTCGGTCTTGCCAATACCGCGCTGGGCATGGATCTTGGACATGAGAGGGCCGTTGTAAACGCAAGGCCCCCCGAGCACTTCGCAGAACTGTTCCACCAGTTTTTCCTTGAGGAAATCCTGTTCGACGTTCTCGAAGAAAGGTCGAGTGCGGGGATCTCGCATCAGGTTGTCATGGAAATCGTCCACCAACTTCACCAGGCCCGGCTTGTCGCCGAAGACATGGAACAGTTCGTCGTTCGCATAGGGCACGGTGTAATCGGTACCCGCTGCCGCATGCACGTTGAGGGAACAGGCGACGATCAGCAACGCAATAATTTTCTTCATGGCAAGGCTCCGTTTCAGAATCCGATTTGCACGGACGCATAAACGCCCTGCTGCTTCTTGATGGTGGCGATATCGCCCAGGTTCACGTAGGCCAGGGTGGCCGAGACATTCTTGGTCGGCGCCCAGGCGACGAAAAGGTCGTACCAGTCGTCTTCCTTGGCGAACTTGAGGTTGTCGGGCTTGCTCCGGTATTCGGCGCCCACCGCCCAACTCTTGCTCACCAGATAGGCTGCCGAAAGCTCGGTCTGGGCCTTGTAATCATTGGAGCGGTCACCACCAAAGCCCAGGATGCCCAATTGGTTTGCCTTGGTCATGCGCACCGTACCGTTGAGCAACAGGCTCTGTTCCAGCATCAATTTGGTGGCCGACACGTAATAGTCGGTACCTGAACTGTCCTTGGCGCCCAGCAGTTTGACCAGGGCACCACGATTGTTGGTCTTCTGTTGCACGCCCACGGCAATCTGGGGCAACCAGCTGTCCTGCTCCAGGATGGCGTCGCCGGCCACGCGCACTTTGACGCCCAGCACGTCCTGGCGGAAGGTGAAATTTTGCCCCAGCCCCAGCTTGGCCCCCGCCTCCAAGGTATTGAATTCCTGTTGCTCCCAGGAAAGCTCGACCCGATCATTGATACCCACTAGGGCACCCCAGGCATCGAGACGGAAGTCGCCGGTCTTGACCATCGTATAGGAGGCATTGCCGCCGATCTGGTTGCTATCGCCGTACCCGCCGATCACCGCCCAAGGCGTCAAACCGCCACCGGCCGCCCCTTCCACCTGGGTCACGCCGCCGGTGAGCAGCAACTTGCCACCCACGTCGGCAGCCCATGCCGCGCCCTGCATGGCGGCCAGCAGCGTCGAGGCCGCCAATATCCGGCGCGCAATGCGCCCCACGAGAATCCGTTTCATGATTGCTTGCTCCGAAATTGAGATTGGCGCCGTAGGGACATCCCAGCATGGGACGCCCCTACGGCACGGGTGTCGTTAGGGCTTAGGCGCCGAAGGACAGGGCATTGGCAGGCAAGGATTTGCCCATGGCATTGGACAGAATGGTCCAGTGCATGGTCTCGTCGGCCGCCAGGCGGGCGGCAACCTTGGCCAGCCCCTTGTCCGCGAAGGAAGGAATCACCCCCAGATAGGCATTGGTGGCGCCCAGTTCCAGACGGGCCGCAAGTTCCAACACATCGGCTTGGGACTTGAGGCCGCCGGCGCCCAAGGCCTTGGCATATTCATCCAGGCTCTTGGCTTTCACCGGTTTGCCGCCCAGCTTCTCGATAGTGGCCATCAGCGCATCGCGATGGCCCTTGTGGTGGCCCTGGAAAGCCACCGCCACATCGAGCACGGCCTTTTGCAGCAAACCGCTTTCAGCGCCCAGCTGATAGGCGCCGATGGCTTCATGTTCCAAGCCAAGAGCGACATTCAATGTCGCCACATCGCCGGCGGGATTGTCCGCAGCACGGACCAGGGTGGCGTTGCCCGCCAAGATGCCCACGGCAGCGGCGGATAACACGGCACCGCCCTTGCCAAGGAAGTTACGACGGGGGGCGACGATAGTTTCTTCGGTCTTGATAAGCATTTGGGTTCTCCTTTGCATTCAGTGAAGGCCCGCATCAGCGGGAATCGGGAAGCAAACCGGCCTTGGATAAGGTCCGTCAGCCAGCTTTCACATGCACTACGCAGACAGATGAATTCCAGATGCGCGATTGCCTCGAAAATTGCCGTACCGTAGACCAGGTTTGCGCCGCATCCATCTTCGGGGCAAATCACGTAGTCCTAGGGAAGACGCCCCTTGGCCCGAGGAGTCAGCACCCATGCCATTCTCTCTACCGCGCCGCTTGGCACGAATCGTTAAAGGTTTGGTCCTGGTATTGGCGTTCCTGATCCCGGCGGCGGTTTTGTTCGCCTACACACCGCTCAGTGTCCTGAATCTGTGGGCAGATCTCGGCGCATACCGGCGCACCACAGGCCTGCATTACGGTAATGGGCCGCGGCAAGCAATCGATCTCTATTGGCCAGACCGACCAACAGGGGTGTCCACTCCGCTGCCCGTTGTGGTTTTCTTCTACGGCGGCAGTTGGAATCGGGGCGAACGCGACGACTACCGCTTCGTCGCTTCGGCCCTGGCTCAACGGGGGATGGTGGTCATGGTTCCGGATTACCGGCTGTATCCCGAGGCGGCCTATCCCGCCTTTCTCCAGGACGCCGCCCAGGCGCTGGCGTGGGGTTTGGAGCACGCTTCACGCTACGGTGGAGACCCCCGCCGGGTGTTCGTTATAGGCCACAGCGCCGGTGCCTACAACGCCGCCATGTTGGCCCTGGATTCACGCTGGCTGGGCGCCACCGGGCATCGGCCAAGCGAACTGGCAGGATGGGTGGGCTTGGCCGGCCCTTACAATTTCCTGCCTATCCAGAACCCCGAGGTAAAGCCGGTATTCCATTGGCCGGCCACACCCGCCGACAGCCAACCCCTGGCCCACGTCAGCGGCACAGCACCGCCAGCATTGCTGATTGCGCCGAAAGAGGATGAGGTAGTGGATCCCGAGCAGAACAGCGCCGCCCTATACGGAGCGTTAAAAAATGCTTGTGTGGAAGTGATACTGAAACGTTATGGGGTTTTGAATCACGCCACCAGCGTCGGCGCGCTTGCCCCGCTGCTGAGCTGGCTAGCCCCGGTGGCAGACGATGTGGCGGCATTCATCGTGGACAACGCGAGCGCGAATATCCCACCCCGCTGCGCCCTGTCCTCAGCGCCTTGAATCTGTGACTTGCATGGCGTCCGCGCAGCACGCAAATCCTACGGGAATAGGCCCTTATTCCTTAGCGGATCGAGCCAGCAAACGCCGGCTTTCCTTGGGGTCGCGGAAGACCAGGGGCTGAATCGGCACGATCCCCTGCTCGGCCCGGGCCACGGCGGCCTCCACCAGGTGGTGGTCGGGGCTCTTGGGGCAGACTGGGTCGGCGGCGGCGGCGTCCTGGGTCAGCAGATAGGCTTGGCAGCGGCAGCCGCCCAGGTCCTGCTCCTTGTGCTCACAGCTACGGCAGGGATCCCGCATCCATTCGGTGCCGCGGTAGAAGTTGAAGCCGGGGGAGTCGTTCCAGATCGCCGCCACGTCCATGTCCTTGACGTTGGGGAACTCCAGGCCGGGCAGCATGCGCGCCGTGTGGCAGGGCAAGGCGGTGCCGTCGGGGGTGACGGTAAGGAAAACATTGCCCCAGCCGTTCATGCACTTCTTCGGCTTGCCTTCGTGGTAGTCGGGGACGACGAAGAGGATGCGCATCTTGCCTGCCAGCTTTTCCTTCCAGCGGTCGGTCACTTCCTCGGCCCGGCGCAGTTGTTCCCGGGAGGGCATCAGGTGGTCGCGGTTTTCCAGGGCCCAGGAGTAGTACTGGGCGTTGGCCAGCTCCAGATACTCGGCGCCGAGGTCGGCGGCCATCTGGATGATGCGGTCCATGTGCTCGATGTTGAGGCGGTGGATCACCACGTTCATCACCATCGGCCAGCCCCGGGCCTTGATCATGTCCCCCACCCGCTGCTTGAGGTCGAAGGTGCGGGTGTGGGTGAGGAAATCGTTGATCTCCTTGGTCGAATCCTGGAAGGAGAGTTGGA
>RXJP01000015.1:43589-48874 GCA_003963315.1 Rhodocyclaceae bacterium
GCCCGACCGCCTTAAGGGCGTCGAGGCGGGCCTCGGTGAGGCCGACACCGGAAGTGATCAGGTTGGTGTAGTAGCCCAGCTTGTGGGCCTCGGCCACCAGTTGTTCTAGGTCGTCCCGCAGCAGCGGTTCGCCGCCGGAAAAGCCGCACTGCACCGCCCCCAATTGCCACGACTGGCGCAGCACCCGCAGCCAATCCTCGGTGTCTAGTTCCGACTCGTGGCGGGCGAAATCCACCGGGTTGTAGCAGAACACGCAGTGCAGCGGGCAGCGGTAAGTCAGCTCCGCCAGCAGCCACAGGGGTTGGCCGATGCTGCCGAGTTTGTTCATACTCCAGCCCCCGGGGCGGTGGCCAGCACTACCCAGTTGCGTTCCGCCGCCATCTGGAGAAAGGCGCAGACCTCGGCCGCCAGGCCGGCCATGGCGAAAGTCTTTTCCAGGTCGGTGACGATGGCCGCCACCGTGGTCTTGCCGTCGCAGCGGGCAAGGATTTCGCCGCCGCTCCGGTTGAGCTTGACCATGCCCTCCGGGTAGAGCAGCACATGGCAGTCCTGGGCCGGCTCCCACTGGAAGCGGAAGCCGTGGCCGAGGCGGGGCAGAGCCGCCGTAATTTCTTGCGTCATGCCGCCACCGGAAGCGCGACGCCGGCCGGCTGCGCCGAGACCACGCCGTTGGTGCCGTAATGCTGGCCCATGGCGTCGTTCATGGCCCAGAGGATGTCCAGTTTGAACTTGAGGATCTGCAACGCCCGCTCCTGCAGGGCCCGGGTGTTGAAGTAATCGAGGGTCACGTTGAGGCCCTGGATCACGTCCCGCGGCGCCTGGCTGGTGCGGTTGCGGAAGTACTGCAAGCCCTCCGGTTCGATCCAGGTGTAGTGCTCGGGCCAGGTGGCCAGGCGCTGCTTGTGGATGTCCGGCGAGAACAGCTCGGTGAGGGAGGAACAGACGCCCTCTTGCCAGGGCGCACGACGGGTGAAATTGACGTAGGCATCGACGGCGAAGCGCACCCCGGGCAGCACATGGCGCAGGTCCACGATTTCCTCCCGGCTCAGGCCCACGGCCAGGCCAAGGCGGATCCAGGCCTCGATGCCGCCTTCGTCGATGCGCTTCTCGCCGTCGGACAAGCCGTACTCGAAACCGTCGTGGTCGAGGATGCGCTGGATCCAGCCGCGGCGCACTTCCCGGTCGGGGCAGTTGGCCATGATGGCGGCATCCTTGACCGGAATCGCGATCTGGTAATAGAAGCGGTTCGCCACCCAGCCGCGGATCTGCTCCGGCGTCGCCTTGCCGGTGTTGAGCATGACGTTGAAGGCGTGGAAGATGTGGTACGACTTGCCGTTCTCCCGCAACTGGGCTTCAAACTCTTCCCGGCTCCAGGGCGTGCGGCCGTCGGCCACGGGGGCGGATTCGGCAAGAAGGTCGGCTCGGATCATGGTATTCCTTTCAAAAAACTGTTAACCGCTTTGAACACAGAGGACACTGAGGCACAGAAAACACGGAGAAGGGCAAAAACATCTGGCTCAAATCCTGTCTTTCTCTGTGCCCTCCGTGTCTCCGTGTTCTCTGTGTTGAAAGCGCTTGCCTTTACAGCTCTATCCTCATCCCGTCTTCGGCGACTTCGATGCCGCGCCGGGTCAGTTCGGCCCGTTGCGGCGAGTCTTCGTCGAGGATGGGGTTGGTGTTGTTGATGTGGATCAGGATCTTGCGCACATGCTTGGGCAGCTCGCCGAGCCAGTCCATCATGCCGCCCGTGCCCGACTGGGGCAGATGGCCGATGTCGCGGGCGGTCTTGTTGGAGAGGCCGGCGGCGATCATCTCGTCGTCGGTCCAGAAGGTGCCGTCCACCAGCACGCAGTCGGCCTCCTTCATGCGGGCGAACACCTGGGGATCGTTGGCGCCCAGGCCCGGCGCGTAGAACAGCCGCTTGCCGCTGGCCTGGTCGGTGATGGTGAGACCGATGTTGTCGCCGTCCACCGATTGCTCGCGGTGGGGCGAATAGGGGGCGGCCTTGCTGGTCAGGGGCAGGGCGGAAAAACTCAGGCCCGCCACCTTGTCCATGGCGAAGGGGCTGCCATCGAGGGGCACCGGATGCCGGTCCACACCGCTGTAATGGGCCAGGACCCGCAGCACCGGATTGCCGGTGGTCAGGTCCTCATACACCGGATCGGCGCACCAAAGGGGCAGACGCTGCTTTTGTTCGCGCAGCATGAAGAGACCGGTGGCGTGGTCGACCTGTCCATCCACCAGCAGCACGCCACCGATGCCGGTGTCGCGCAGGGCCCGGTTGGGCTGTAGCTCCGGGGTGGCCTTGATCTGCTGCAGGATGTCCGGCGAAGCGTTGAGCAGGGCCCAGTCGACGCCGTCGGCGCTGACACAGATGGAGGATTGGGTGCGCGCCTTGGCCCGCACGCTGCCATCCCGCACGCCGGCGCAATTGCGGCAGTTGCAGTTCCATTGGGGGAAGCCGCCGCCGGCCGAGGCACCCAGTACGATCAGTTTCATGGCTGTTTGCTAACGCGTGGAATAGGTTGAAGCACCGCCATCGGGGACCGGAGCCCCCGATGGCGGGTCGTCGATCCGTTTAACGGGCGGCGATGTACATGGTGATTTCAAAGCCGAAACGGAAATCACAAGCGGTTGGGGTTTCCCAAGTCATGGTCGAATCTCCTGACGATTAACGATTGGATATAGCGAATTCCGGAGGCGACAATCGCTCCGGCCCGGACCCATTCAATCGAAATATTTCAATCCTAATGGGTCTGGACGAACTATCTCCCCATGGCGACTTCTGCGCTCCCTGAAAACCATGAATCGAGGCTCAAGATTTTCATGAGTTAGCGTCGGCCGCACCCTCAGTAGAATCGGGCCATGACAGCCTCTTCCCTGCGCGACCTCTATCCACCCGCCCAAGCCTACGATCAAGCCCGACTCGCAGTGGCGGGGGGGCATCAGCTTTATTTCGAGCAACGGGGTTCCGCCACGGGCATCCCCGCCCTGGTGCTGCACGGCGGTCCCGGTTCCGGTTGCAGTCCGGCCATGGCCCGCTTTTTCGATCCGCAGCGCTATCGGGTGATCCTGCTCGACCAACGCGGTGCCGGCCGTAGTGAGCCCTCGGGCCGGCGTGAAGCCAACACCACAGCCCTGCTGCTGGAAGACATGGAAACCCTGCGTCGCCACCTGGGCCTGGAGCGCTGGCTGCTGTTGGGCGGCTCCTGGGGCGGCACCCTGGGGGTGCTGGCGGCGGCAGCCCATCCCCAGACTGTCAGCGGCTTATTGTTGCGCAACCCCTTCCTCGCCCGACAGGAAGACCTGGACTGGTTCTTCGACGGTGCCCGGCCGCTCCATGACGAGGCCTGGCAAGGCTGGCGGCAATTGGGGGCTCCGGAGGAAGCGGGGGCGATGTTGCCCTGGCTGGAGCATCGCTTCAATCAGGGATCGCCCGAGGAGGTGCAGGCCCTGACACTGACTTGGCACCGCTGGGAAAACGCCCTGGCCAGGGTCGAAGGGGCGCCGCTGCCGACACCAGAAGTCCTGCCCCGCCTGACGGAAAAGTATCGACTACAACTCCATTATTTCTGCCGCGGCTGTTTTCTCAAGGCCAACGAAGTATTGGAGGCGGCAGGCACGCTAGGAGGCCTGCCGACGCACATCCTGCAAGGACGCATCGACCATGTCTGCCCCGCTCGCGGCGCGGAAATTCTCCAGCAGCGAATGCCGGGCAGCCGTCTGCAATGGATAGAAGGGGTGGGCCACGATCCCTACGCGCCGACCATGGCGGCGGCGACGGTGGAGGCCCTGGATTGTTTCGTCCGGGAAGGGCGCTTCAGTACAGACTGAAGCGAGTGGATTACCTGGCCGCTTCGTCCAGACTGGACTGCAGGTGGCGCTGGTCGCCCCAAACCTCCACCCGCCAGCCCTCGGGGCCGACGCTGATCCAGTTGAGGGCGGCATTGGGAATCGGAAAATCGCGGGGGGCGGCTAGGTCGCGGCCATGGGCGCGGCGGTAGATCACGTCAAGAACACCGCCGTGGGCCACCAGCAGCAGCGTCTGCCCCGGATGGGCGGCGGCCAGACGATTCACCGTCGCGGCAACGCGCTGATCGAAAATACGCAGACTCTCGCCATCGTCGAAGGGGTGGTCGATGTCCCGGGCCAGATAGGCGGCGTAGGCCTCGGGGAAGTCACGCTCCACCTCGGCAGCGGTGCGGCCCTGGAACAGGCCGAAATGCCGCTCCCGCAGACCCGGCTCAAGGCGGGGACGGAGGCCGGTGACCACGGCGATGGCAGCGGCGGTTTCCTGGGTGCGCAGCAGGTCGCTGCAATAGCAGGCGTCGAAGTTGTGCGGTTGCAGCCCCCAAGCCGCGGCCTGGGCCTGGTGCAAGCCGTTGGCATTGAGGCCGATATCGATATGCCCCTGCAAACGGCGCTCAGCATTCCAATCGGTTTCGCCGTGGCGGACGATGCAGAAGCGGGTGACGCTCATGAGCAGCCTTGCTTCAGGCTCAGTTGCCGGCCACAGTCATGCGGTCGATCAACACCGAGCCGATCTGCTTGGAGCCCCGCACCAACACGTCGTTGCCGATGGCGACGATGCCCTGGAACATGTCCTTGAGGTTGCCGGCGATGGTGATCTCATGCACGGGATAGGCGATCTCGCCCTTTTCCACCCAGTAGCCGGCGGCGCCGCGGGAGTAGTCGCCGGTGACGTAATTGACGCCCTGGCCCAGCAACTCGGTCACCAACAGGCCGGTGCCCATTTCCTTGAGCAGGCCCGTCAAGTCGTGCTTGCCGGCTGCGGTGATCAGGTTGTGGCTGCCACCGGCGTTGCCCGTGGTCTCCATGCCCAGCTTGCGCGCCGTGTAGGTGGACAGGAAATAGCCCTGGACCACGCCGTCCTTCACCACCTCCCTATCCCGGGTGGCGACACCGTCGTCGTCGAAGGGGCTGGAAGCCAGGGCCTTGGGGATGTGGGGGCGTTCGGAAATCTGCACGAACTTGGGAAAGACCTGTTTGCCCAAGGAGTCCAAGAGAAAAGAAGACTTGCGATACAAGGCGCCGCCGCTCACCGCCTGGACGAAGCCGCCCAGCAGACCGGCGGCCAGGGGGGCTTCGAAAATCACCGGCACCTTGCGCGTCTTCAGTTGGCGCGCCCCGAGGCGGGACAGGGCGCGACGGGCGGCGTAATCGCCGATGGTTTCCGGCGCGGCCAGCTCCAGGGGATCGCGCTTGCTGGAATACCAGTCGTCCCGCTGCATGTCGTAGCCCTCGCCGGCGATCACCGAGCAGGA
>RXJP01000098.1 GCA_003963315.1 Rhodocyclaceae bacterium
ATGAATGGGAATGCGGACGGCGCAGCACAGCGCAATCCGCGATTTTATTGGAGAAAGCGGCTGCCTCGATTGTTTTCCCACAAACGAATTTGCCGGTCTGGGCGCTCCGGCCCCCGTGCTACCATCCCCCGATTCCATGCCCGACCTGAATCAAGTCTTCTCCGCCGAAGGCCCCCTGGCCACGGCCATTCCCGGTTTCCGCTTGCGTCCCCAGCAACTGGAAATGGCCGCGCGCATCGAAGCGGCCATCAAGGAAAACAAGATTTTCGTCGCTGAAGCCGGCACCGGCACCGGCAAGACCTTCGCTTACCTGGTGCCGGCCCTGCTGTCCGGCGGCAAGACCATCGTCTCCACCGGCACCAAGACCCTCCAGGACCAGCTTTTCAATCGCGACCTGCCCATGGTGCGCGATGCCTTGCGGGTGGGCGTCACCATCGCCCTGCTCAAGGGCCGCGCCAACTACGTTTGTCCCTACCACCTGGGACGGGCCCAGCACGAAGGCCGTTTGCAGAGCAAGGAGGACGTGGCCCATCTGCGCACCATCGTCCGTTTCGCCAAAACCACCCGCAGCGGCGACAAGGCCGAACTCTCCGCCGTGCCGGAGGATTCGCCGGTGTGGCAACTGGCCACCTCCACCCGGGACAATTGTCTCGGGCAGGAGTGCCCCGACATCAAGGAATGCTTCGTCGCCAACGCCCGCCGCGAGGCCTTGATGGCCGACGTGGTGGTGGTCAATCACCACCTCTTCTTCGCCGATGTGATGCTGCGCGACGAAGGCCTGGGGGAACTGCTGCCCGCCTGCAATGCGGTGATCTTCGACGAGGCCCACCAGTTGCCCGAAGTGGCCAGTCTGTTCTTCGGCGAAAGCCTGGGCACCGCGCAGTTGCTGGAGTTGGCCCGGGACAGCCGCAATGAGGCCATCGCCGCCGCCAAGGACTACCCGCCCTTGCAAGAGGCCTGCCGCACCCTGGACAAGGCCGCCCGCGACTTGCGCCTGGCCGTGCGGGCCGAGAACGCCCGGCTGCCCTTCGAACGGGTGGGCAACGACAAGGACTTCAACGACAGCCTGGCCACCGTGGCCGAGGCCCTGGCCGGCCTTTCCCGCCACCTGGAAGCCCAGGCCGGCCGCAGCGAAGGCATAGACAACTGCGCCCGCCGCAGCGGCGAAACCCTGCTGCGCCTCAAGCGCTGGCAGGCCAGCGGCAAGGTGCCTGCCGGCACCGAGGCCGAGGCCAAGGAAGACGAGGCCTGGGTCAAATGGATCGAGGTGTACAGCCAATCCCTGGCCCTCAACATGACCCCCCTTTCCGTGGCGGAGATTTTCCAGCGCCAGTTGGAAGGCCATCCCCGGGCCTGGATTTTCACTTCCGCCACCCTGGCCGTGGGCAAGGACTTCGGCCACTACTGCGGCGAGCTGGGCATCACCGATGCCGCCACCGGCCTCTGGGGCAGCCCCTTCGACTACGAAGCCAACAGCCTGCTCTACTGCCCCACCGGCATGCCCGAGCCCAATACGCCGGACTACACCGATGCCGTGGTGGAAGCCGCCTGGCCCGCCATTGCCGCCGCCGGCGGCCGCGCCTTCGTGCTGTGCACTTCCCTCAAGGCCATGCGCCGCATTCACGAACTGCTCAAGGACAAGCTGGAGCGGGCCGCCCTGGATTGCCCGCTGCTGCTGCAAGGGGAAGGTTCCCGCACCGAGTTGCTGGACCGCTTCCGCCGCCTGGGCAATGCCATCCTGGTGGCCAGCCAAAGCTTCTGGGAAGGGGTGGATGTCCGAGGCGAGGCCCTGTCCCTGGTGGTGATCGACAAGCTGCCCTTCGCCCCGCCCGACGATCCGGTGCTCTCCGCCCGCATCGACCACCTGAAGAAGCAGGGTCGCAATGCCTTTTTCGAATACCAGTTGCCCCGGGCCGTGATCAGCATGAAGCAGGGCGCTGGCCGCTTGATCCGCGCCGAAACCGACCGCGGCGTGTTGATGATCTGTGACCCGCGCCTGGTGGAAAAACAGTACGGCAAGGCCATCTGGCGCTCCCTACCGGCCATGAGGCGAACCCGGGATGTGGCCGATGTGGAGGCCTTCTTCGCGGCGTCGGAGGTTCCTGATGCGGCTGGATAAATGGCTCTGGGCCGCCCGCTTCTACAAGACCCGCAGCATGGCGGCCGATGCGGTGGACGGCGGCAAGGTCAAACTGAACGGCAGCAACGTCAAACCGGCCAAGGATGTGAAGCCCGGCGACCGTCTGCATATCCGCGCCGGGGAGCAGGACTACGAAGTGCTGGTGGTGGCCCTCAACGAACAGCGCCGTCCCGCGGCGGAAGCCCGTCTGCTCTATGAGGAAACGCCGGAAAGCCAGGAGCGGCGGACGCGGGAGGCGGAATTGCGCAAGTTGGCGCCGGTGCCCGGGGCCGATATCCGCGGGAGACCCACCAAGCGCGACCGACGCCAATTGGGGCGGTTTCGCGGCGAGTAGCGCGCCACGGTCCTGCGGCTTTGCACATGGAGGGGAACATGCCGCCATGCTAAGTTCACCGCTTTACGCATTTCCGCGAGGAGCCCCATCATGAAGCTGAATCTCGTCACTCCGTTTACGGCCAGCGTGCTGGCCTTGAGCGCTTCCGCCGCCCTGGCCGCGCCAGTGCAATATGAAATGGATTTGCGCACCTATGCCGGCATGGGGGCGGGCGGCGCCATGGGCATGATGGGCGCCATGTTCGGCGGCAAGGGTGGCGGCGTCAGCAAGTTCATGGACCTGCGCCTCAGCAATCCCACGGATATACCCGACGGTTACAGCGCGGAACACACGGTGCCCAACGGCATGGGCATCGGCCCCGGCCTGCCGCTCAAAGGGGTACGCCGAAGCGCTGGTGCAGCGGGCGGCGAATCCTCATCCGGCGATGCCGAAGGCCGCATCCTGATTTATTGGGGATGCAGCGAAACCGTGGCCAAGGGCCAGCCCCAGATCATCGACCTCAAAACCATGGACAAGAACCTTTCGCCGGAAGTGCAGGCCATGGTGCGCCAGGCCAAGGCGGGCAAAGGCGGCGGCGCAGCCGCGGGCGAAACCCTGCCGCCGCGCACGGTGTGGTGGCCCAACGGCGACAGTAGTTTCAAGGGCATCGGCGCGGAAGCCTCGGCGGTGGGCGAGCATGTGGTCAAGGCCAGTTTCATGCCCCAGGACATCAATCTCACCCTGGGCAGGGAACTGGATTTCCTCGAACCCCTCAATCTCAAGGCTGGCGGCGACATCAAGGCCGCCGTGCCCCTCAATTGGGATGGCCTCAGCCGGGTCAAGGGTTACAACCTGAACGCGGTGGGGGCGGCGGAAAAGGAAGTGGTGATCTGGATGGCGGTGCGCAACAAGTCGCCCATGCTGCCCGCCAGCCAGACCAGTTGCACCATTCCCGCCGGCATTTTTGCCAAGGCGCAGATGGCCATGGTGGCGGAAGAGGGCGTCGGCCCCCAACAGACCTTTGCTTATCCGCCCCAGAAGCCGGGGGAGAAAAAGCCTTTGATCTGGACCGCCCGCGTCCGTGTTTCCACCAGCGATACGGCCATGCTCGGTTTGCAACAGGCTGCCGGCGAAGCGGCGGGCAATGCCGCCGCCGACTCGGTGGTGCCGGGCGGCGGGACGGTGTTGAAGGCGTTCAAGGGTCTCTTCGGCAACTAGGACATTTGTCGCCAGTGCCAGGCAACAAGCTCGCTGCGGCGGGCTTGTTTTTTTGTGGGATCAGCCGGTGGTGTCTTTGGATCGGCCTACCCATTTGTTGGCGGCGTACACCACGCCGGCGCAGGCCAGGCCACTGCCCACCATCAAGGCGGCGCTGAACATGCCCAGCGTTCTGCCCGGCGCGAGGTTTGCCGCCAGGGCAGTGAAAATCAGATAAGTGCCCCCCAACAGGACAACGATGGCCAGGGCGGAAAAGATAACGGCAATGGTGGCGCGGTTCATGGCGGGGCTCCTGATGAAGGGCGGAGTCTAGCGCGCCTGGCGGTCATGTCTCGCGCTCATGGCCGTATCCGGCATTGGGCACGGATATCGCTACAAAGACCCGGCGGCGCGGGTTTTGTCGTTATCGCGACAAGGCGCGCCTTTCCTGAATGTTACGGGCCTCCATCATGGGCAAAATCGGCATATTTTTCGGCACGGAAACCGGTACCACCCGGCTCATCGCCAAGAAGATCCACAAGCAATTGGGCGATGAGATCGCCGACAAGCCGGTGAATGTGAACCGCATCGCCCCGGCGGACATGCTCAAGTACGACGCGCTGATCCTGGGCACGCCCAGCTACGGCATCGAGAAAATTCCCGGCAAGACGGCGGGTTGTCTGGAGGCCAACTGGGAGGAGTTCCTGGCCCAGATGGGCGATGAGGATAAAGCGGCCTTCGCCGGCAAGCGCATCGCCTTCTTCGGTTTGGGGGCGCAGGAGCGGTATGCGGATCGCTTCGCCAGCTCCCTGATGCGGCTCTATGAAGTGTTCAAGGGCTACGGCGCTGAAATCATCGGTGATGACTGGAGCACCGAGGGTTACACCTACACCCATTCCGCGGCGGCGGTGGGGGACAAGTTCGTGGGGTTGGTGATCGACCAGCGCACCCAGGGGATGTTGACCGATGAACGCATCGATACCTGGCTGAAACGGGTGAAGCCGCTGCTGGAGGGCCGCCTTTAGGCCCGATGGGCCAACAGCCTCCCGGCCACTTGCTGCTTGAAGAAGGGCAGATGGTTGCTCACCCGCAGGGCCAGTTTGCGGGCCCATTTGGCCGGGGCGCTATCATCGGTGAACAGGGTGGCGACGGCGTTGGTGGATAGGAACAGGGGCAGCGTGGCGAGGCGGTGTGTTCGTTCATAGCGGGCCAGGCCAACGGGGTTGCCGATATCCTGGCCGCTTTTGACGGCAGCGACGATTTCCCGCGCCAGGGTTTCCTGGCTCAGCAACCCGAAGTTGAACCCGTGGGCGGTCACGGGATGCATGCCCACGGCGGCATCCCCCGCCAAGGCGAAGCGCTGGCCGACAAAACGATGGGCATAGACGCCCACCAGCGGGTAGCCGAAACGCTCGCTCACCAATTTCATGGGGCCGCAGCGGTGCTTGAGGCGCCGCTCCATTTCCCGGGCGAAGGCGGTTTCGTCCAGGGCCATGTTGCGGGCGTGTTCGTGACCGGGCAGGGTCATCACCACCGAGGTCACATTGCCATTGCAGGGGAGCAATGCGACGGTCTGCCCGTAGTCGAACCATTCCAGGGCCACATGGTGATGGGGCTTCTCGTGCTCCATGCGGCAGACCATCATGGTCCGGCCGAAGTCGTGCATGGCGGCGCCGATGCCCATCAATCGCCGGGTCTCGGAGAAGCGGTTGTCGGCAGCCACCACGAGGCGGGCGGTATAGGTTGCGCCCCCGGTGGTGCGGACGGCGGCGCTTTCCGCGTCCGTATCAATGGCAGAAAGACCCTGACCATCCAGCAGGGTCACGTTGTCGCAGGCGGCCACGCCATCCCACAGGGCCTGGCGGATGGCGTGGTTGGGAATGAGGAAGCCGAGCGGCTCATCGGACTTGGCCGGGGGCGTGAAGTTGAGGCAGTAGGGGGAACTACCGTCTTCCACCCGGGCCTGGGCCAGGATGGAAACTTCCGGCGCCAGGGCATCGCCGAGGCCAAGGCCCTTGAGCAGGTCCATGGAATGATGGGTGAGGGCGATTTCCCGTCCATCAAATTGGGGATGGGCGATCTCGTTCCGGGTCTGTCTTTCGATGATGCCGATTTTCAGCCCCGCATCCTTGAGGCCCAGGGCCAGACTCAAACCGGCGGGGCCGGCACCGACGATCAGCAGGTCGAAGTTCATGACGGGACTCGCGCAGACGATGAAAGTCTGCGACTTTAGGCTGCTGGAGGGCAATCGGTGTTGATGCGGGTCAAGCCCAAGCCTAGGACGAGCAGCTCACCTCGATGTGGCGCATCTCCTCCGGCGGCGGGGCGGCGTAGGCGGCCATGTCCGGTTGTTCGTCGTAGGGCCGGCTGAGGAGTTTCATCAGTACGTCGATCTCGCCCATGTCCCCGGCTTCGGCCTTGGCGATGGCGGCTTGGGCCAGATGGTTGCGCAGCACGTACTTGGGATTGACCCGGTTCATGGCGGCGGCCCGGGCGGCATCGTCGGTATTGCCTTCGCTTTGCAGGCGAGCCTGGTAATCCGCGACCCAGGCGTCCCAGGCGGCGATATCCAGCACGTCGTTGCGCAGCCCGGTGTCGCCGCTGGGTGCGGTGCTGGGGATTTGGGCCAGTTTGCGGAAGCTGTTGGTGAAGTCGCAATGGCTGTCGTGCATCAGGGCCAGCAGGCGTTCCATCAGTTCGGCATCGCCTTCGCGGATGTCCTTGAGGCCCAGCTTGTCGGCCCAGAGGCGGGCGGCGGTATCGCTGAAGGCGGGGCCGTAGCCGTGGTAGATGTCCCGGGCAAGTTCCACTGCCGCATCCATGTCCTCGCCCAGCAGAGGCACGGCGGCCTGGAGCAGGCGGCCGCAGTTCCAGTGGGCGATCTGGGGCTGCCTGCCGTAGGCGTAGCGGCCGCCGTCGTCGGAGTGGTTGCAGATGTGGTCCCACTGGAAAGCATCAAGGAAGCCGAAGGGGCCGTAGTCGATGGTGAGGCCGAGGATGGAAAAGTTGTCGGTGTTCATCACGCCGTGGCAGAAGCCCACGCCCTGCCACTGGGCCGCCATCAGCGCGGTGCGGGCCACCACTTCCCGCAGCCAGGCGGCGTAACGCTGGGTGGGTTCGGCGATCTCCAGCAAATGGGGGAAGTGTTCGGCGATGACGTGATCGGCCAAGGCCGGCAGATGTTCGTGCAGGCCGCGATGGTAGAAAAACTCGAAGTGGCCGAAGCGGACGAAGCTGGGCGCGACGCGGCATACCACCGCCGCGGTTTCCATGGTCTCCCGCACCACGGGCTGGGGCGACCCCACCAGGCTGAGGCAGCGGGTGGTGGCGATGCCCACGGCGTGCATGGCTTCGGAGCACAGGTATTCGCGGATCGATGAGCGCAGCACGGCGCGGCCATCGGCGCCGCGGGAGTAGGGCGTACGCCCGGCGCCCTTGAGCTGCAATTCCTGGCGACGGCCTTCTCGATCATGGAGTTCGGCGATCATCAAGGCACGGCCGTCGCCCAACTGCGGTACGAAGACGCCGAACTGGTGGCCGGCGTACACCGAGGCCAGGGGCGCATAGCCGGGCCAGGGGGCATTGCCGCTCAAGGGGCCGAGCAGGGCGCCGACATCGGCCAGGCCAAGAGTATCGGCCACGGCGGTATTGAAATGGAGCAGCGCCGGTTCCGGCAGCGGCGTGGGCTGCACCGGTTGATGGAAAGGCTGGCCCAGGGCAGCGTAGCGGGACGCAGTCGGGGGTAGGGCGCTGCTGGATGTAGCGTCCGCCGCAGCGAGGGCGGATTGGGGTGTCGGGGTCATGGTCGCGCCTTTTTTACGGGGCCGTCGTCGCGGCCCTTGTGGCGCAAGTCTACCGGTTATCCCGTGCCGGATGACGCTATTGAGGGGGCCTCACTCATAGGGTGTGCCGTCCTTGTGAGTGAATATCCATTTCCCTTGGTCGAGCATCGCCTTGAGGTCGTCATCGGGATAGCTGCCTTCATCACCCGGCGTGCGATCCCCAATCTCGAGATACACAACCTCCTCTTCGGTTTCGTTTACCAGCCGGTGGCCGTTGCCGGTGCCCGCCTTGAATCCGGCGCACATTCCCGGTTCGAGCCGGGTCTTGCCTTCATCGGTGTGGAGCGTCGGAAATCCTTGCAGGACGAAAATGAACTCGTCCTGTTTCGTATGGGCGTGGCGCAGGGCCGATACCGCAGCGGGGGCGAGGCGCGTGAGATTGACACCGAAATTCATCAAGCCGAACAGGTCGCCCAGGGGATGCTTGGTTCTCCCGGCCATGCGTGAGGCGAAAGGCTCGGGATAGGCCGAAGGCTTGATCCGCGCGGGGGCATCGGCGGCCATGATGGCGATGGGGCGGGCTTTCTCTTGCATGGGGGCTCATCGGGTCGAAGGAGGAGAACGGATTATCCGCCCGACGGCGGCTCGTTCATAATGCTGCCCCTATGGAACCTTCAATCGCATTGCTTGCCGGCCTGGTGGCCGGCGTGGCCCTGGGGGCCGGCCTGGTCTGGTGGCAACTGTCTTCCCGCATCCGCGAAGCGGCGGAGCGGGGCCGGCTGGAAGCCGCCCAGGAAAGCGCACCGCAACTGGCCACCCTGACCGAACGGGTTTCCGCCCGGGAGCGGGAGCTGGCCGAACTCAGAGGCGAGGCCGATACCTACCGCGACGAACTGGCCGCCCTGCGCCAGCGGGCCGAATCCCTCAACGCCGCCCTGGCCCAGGAACGGGAACGCTTCACCGCCCTGGAAGAGGCCCGGGTCGCCCTGAGCGACGCCTTCAAGGCGCTTTCCGCCGAGGCCCTGCAACACAACAACCAATCCTTCCTCGAACTGGCCAAGGCCAATCTGCAAGCCTTCCAGGAAGGCGCCAAGGGCGACCTGGAAAAGCGCCAGCAGGCCATCGGCGAACTGATTACGCCGGTGAAGCAGAGCCTGGAAAAATTCGAGCTGCGGGTGCAGGACATGGAGAAGGAGCGGGTGGGCGCCTATCGCGGCCTTACCGAACAGGTGCAGTCCCTGCTCACCACCCAGACCGCCCTGCGCCAGGAAACCGCCAATTTGGTGAAGGCCTTGCGCGCCCCGCAAACCCGGGGCCGCTGGGGCGAACTGCAACTCAAACGCGTGGTGGAAATGGCCGGCATGCTGGACCACTGCGACTTCTTCGAGCAGGAAAATGTGAATACCGAAGAGGGCCGCCTGCGCCCCGACATGGTGGTGCGCCTGCCCGGCGGCAAGAGCATCGTGGTGGACGCCAAGGCGCCCCTGGCGGCCTATCTGGACTCCCTCGACGCCCAGGACGAAGACCATCGCCGCCTCAAGCTGCTGGACCATGCCCGCCAGGTACGGGACCACATCAAGAGCCTGGGCCAGAAGGCCTACTGGAGCCAGTTCGAGGCATCCCCCGAGTTCGTGGTGCTGTTCCTGCCGGGGGAAACCTTCTATTCCGCCGCCCTGGAGGCCGACCCATCCTTGATTGAAAGCGGCGTCGAGCAGAAGGTGATCCTCGCCACCCCAACCACCCTCATCGCCCTGCTACGGGCCGTAGCCTACGGTTGGAAGCAGGAAGCCCTGGCCGACAACGCCAAGCAGATTTCCGCCCTGGGCAAGGAACTCCACGACCGCCTGGCCGTGGTGGCCGATCACTGGGGCAATGTGGGCAAGCACCTGGGCAACGCCGTGGGCAGCTACAACAGCGCCGTGGCTTCCCTGGAATCCCGCGTCCTGGTCAGCGCCCGCAAGTTCCGCGACCTGCAAGTGGGCAGCGAGAGCAAGGACATCCGCGAGATGACCCAGATCGACACCGTGCCACGGGCGCTGCAGGGGCCGGAAGGCTAGATTCCACGCGCTTTTCCGACAGGCTCACGCCCTGAGCCTGGCCCCCTTCATCATGGCGTCTCTTTCAACAGGAGATCGCCATGCAAACCCCCGCCGCTTTCGATGACCTCTACAACGCCGCCCCCGCTTTCGACGTGGATACCGCCGTGTTCTGCATTGTGACCGCCGTCTGCGCGGTGGTGATGCTGGGGCTGTGACTTACGAAGGGATTCATGGATAATGTGCAGAATTCTGTACTTTAAATCCTCGTCAAGGAGTCCGTCATGGGAATTTCCACCAGTGATGTCATCCCTTTTTCCCAGGCCCGCGCCAATCTTTCTGATTTGGCTGAACAGGTAAAAGCAGGCGCTGAAAAAATTATCACCAAGAATGGGGAAAGCTACGTCGCCTTGATCGACGCCCAGCGACTCGATTATTACCATCGCCTGGAGCGGGAGCGCATTCATCTGTTGCTCATCAATGAGGCCGAACAGGGCTTGGCTGATGTGGCATCTGGCAAGGTCAAGGATGCCCGAGCTACCCTACAGTCACTTAAGCGCAACCGTAAGGCTTGACTCGCCCATGGCAAAGCTTGTCGCGGTAAAGCTCACTGCTAATTTCGAACGCAACCTGACTGCCATTGAGCAATTTCTTCTCGAAGCCGAGGCTTTTACTGCTTTTGATCGGCTGCTTGACCAATTGCTGGAGACAGTGATTCCCCACTTGGAACGTTTTCCCGACATGGGGCGTCCCTTTCTGGAGCGTTCGGCCTTGTCAGTGGAAGGTACCTCAGCGTTAGAGGGATTGCGCAAGAAGCTGGGACAGGGAGTGCTAAGGGAATATCTATTGGCAGACTACCTAGTGCTTTACGCTCGCTACGATCAAAGTCTTTATCTGCTTTCCATCAAGCATCACCGCCAACTCTCCTTTGACTTCGATAGTCTTTGGGGTGATGGGCCGGTGATCTGATGGCTAAGTTGTCGGGGTCTTAGCGTCATGTTCTCCCTCATCCACGGCAACCGTCAGGACGTTCTGGTCCGCTTGTTGGGCCATCGGCTCAAGGCCGATCCGCCTGCCCTGTTTGCCGAGGAAGTGGTGCTGGTGCAGAGCGAGGCCATGGAACGCTGGCTGCGCCTGGCCCTGGCGGAGGAGTTGGGCATCGCCGCGCAACTGCGTTTCCCTTTTCCCGCCGGCTACATCTGGGAATTGTTCGGTGCGGTGCTGCCCGACGTGCCCAAGACTTCCCCGTTCTCCGGTGAGTCCCTGCATTGGCGTCTGTTGCGCTTGTTGGGGCAGGAGTGGAAGGGTGAGGCCTTTGCGCCCTTGCATCGCTATCTGGAAAAAAATGACGTCGCCCGGCGCGACAGCCTGGCCGTCAAACTGGCGGCCACCTTCGAGCGCTATCTGGCCTATCGTCCCGACTGGCTCTCGGACTGGAGCGAGGGCCGACTGCGCGGCCTGGGGCCCAACGAAGGCTGGCAGGCCGCCCTGTGGCGGACGCTGGTCGCCGAGCTGCCGCAAATACCCGAGGCCCACCCGCGCCAGGCCTTCTTCGCCGCCCTGGAACGGGATTCGTCGTTGCTGCAACGTCTGCCCAAACGCATCAGCCTGTTCGGTATCGGCGCCATGCCGCCGCCCACTTTCGCCGTGTTCCGCGAACTGGGCCGCTACCTGGATGTGACCCTCTACCTGCTCAATCCCTGTCGCGAGCATTGGGGCCAGATCGTGGATGCCC
>RXJP01000033.1:0-628 GCA_003963315.1 Rhodocyclaceae bacterium
CACGTAGTAGTTACGACGACCGGCGCGGGAGTACTGGCCGCAGCCGACGGGGCCGTGGGAGATGTGGATCATGTCCTTGACGGGACCCCACACCACGCCCTTGGAGCCGGCATAGGCGCAACCGCGGATGGTCATCACGCCGGGTAGCGACTTGCGGTTGGAGGTAATGCACTTCTTGGACTGTTCGACGGTGTGGTCGTTCACGGCCAAGTGCTTGGCGCGGTCCTTCTGCGCCTTTTCGGGGTAAACCTCGAGCACCTCTTGGATGAGGGCTTCGGTTTCTTCACGGGTGAGCGTGGTCATCTTGCATCTCCTTGTCTGATTCGGCGCCAATCTGCGCACGACGACTCAAAGGACTTCACAAACCCCGATCCGGCACGCCGGACCGGGGATTCGGTACGGCGACTACTTAGGCGGCAGCGGCAGCGTCAGCGGCCAGTTCGGCGGCGGTCTTGCCGACGATGGACTCGTCTTCCACTTCCATGATGCCGAATTCCATCAGCAGCTCTTCCAGCTCGTCCATGGTGATGGGGGTGGGGATCACGAACTTGGTGTTTTCGAAGATCTTCTTCGCGAGCTGGCGATACTGGTCGGCCTGCTTGTGTGTGGGATCGTATTCGATCACCGT
>RXJP01000033.1:678-48788 GCA_003963315.1 Rhodocyclaceae bacterium
TTTCAGCGTGCTGCACAGCGTTGTCGCGGGGAACGAAATGGATCATCTGGGTGCCCAGCTTGGCGGCCAGGGCCATGATCAGTTCGTCTTCGCGGTCGGTGTTACGGCTGTTGCAGATCAGGCCGGCCAGACGCACGCCGCCGGAGTTGGCGTACTTTACGATGCCCTTGGCGATGTTGTTGGCGGCGTACATGGCCATCATTTCGCCGGAGCAGACGATGTAGATTTCCTGGGCCTTGTTCTCGCGGATGGGCATGGCGAAACCGCCGCACACCACGTCGCCGAGCACGTCGTAGAAAACGAAATCGAGGTCTTCGTCGTAGGCGCCTTCTTCTTCCAGGAAGTTGATGGCGGTGATCACGCCGCGGCCGGCGCAACCGACGCCGGGTTCGGGACCGCCGGACTCAACGCACTTGACGCCGCCGTAACCGACGGAGAGCACGTCTTCCAGTTCGAGGTCTTCCACGGAGCCGGCTTCGGCAGCCAGTTCCATCACGGAGTTCTGGGCCTTGCTGTGCAGGATCAGGCGGGTGGAGTCAGCCTTGGGGTCGCAACCGACGATCATCACCTTCTTGCCCATTTCGGCCAGGGCGGCGACGAGGTTTTGCGTGGTGGTAGACTTTCCGATACCACCCTTGCCATAAATGGCGGCTTGGCGAAGTTTTGCCATGATGCAATCTCCTTGTGTTGAGTCTCTTCGGGCGTTGGGGGAATCCCGTGCTCCCGACGACATTTCCGCAAGAGCTATGCCAGCACTTTTTTGATTGCCTAACTAGTTGAAAAATAATTGAATTTATCTAAGTCCCTAGTGTCCGGGGCGAACCTTTCTTGCGACAAAACCCCGAGTCCTTGTAGGGCCTCCGACAAGGGGCCGACCTTGCCCGCCGCCGCCCGGCTGCCCATCAATCGGTGCAATCTGCCGGCGGTGATCCTGGGCGGATTGACCTACCAACAGCATCCCGTGCCGCTGGTGCTCGACGGCGTGGAAACCCTCCATCGGGCCTTGTTCCAGCACCTTGATGCCGTGGCGGATATTGCCGCCCGGGGGCAACTGTTCCGCGATTACATGGCGGCCCACTTCTGCCTGGATCAATTAGAGGAGGCGGGCTACGAGCCTGCCAGCGGCTCCCGCGGCAAGGCCAATTGGCTGCGCCTGCTACGGGGCTGGAGTTTTGATGCCGATGGTTTGGAAGGCGCTGCGTTGAAGGCCTGGGTGGAATCCCGCTTCGGCCTGCCGCCGCGCTTCCACGGCCAGCCGCTGCGTGATTACGGCGGCGCTGCCTGGCGTCGCTATGAGGAAATGCGTTCCCGCGCCCTCTACGGCACCAATGCCCTCGAGGCCCAGTTGGATGTTCTTTACGCCTGGTGCCAGTACGAATTTCATCGCGCCGGTTCGGCGCGTGGATGCCTCGATCTTTATCGGGGCGTGAACCGCCTGGACGACCACGAGGTACTGTCCCCGCCGGGTGACGCATCCCCGGTGGTGCTGTTCAATAATCTCACCTCTTTTAGCACGTCAAAGGAACGGGCAGGCGAGTTTGGCGACGCGATTCTGGAAGTCCGGGTGCCTGCTGCCAAAGTGCTGTTCCACCATGGCCTGCTGCCTTCCCTGCTGAAAGGCGAGGACGAGTATTTGGTAATCGGCGGCGTGTATCGGGTGCGCCGCTGGGATTTCTAGCCGGAATGCCGCTTCGTTAGCGGCTTTGTCCGGTTTGCGACAGGGGCTTGAGGCCCTAACCGGGGAGGGTGTTGCGACTGCGGATGAAGTCTTCCGCTTCCCTGGGGGGCAGGGGGCGGCTGAACAGGTAGCCCTGCATCTCATCACAATCCTGCTTGCGCAGGAAGTCTGCCTGGGCGGAAGTTTCCACTCCTTCGGCGATGACCGTCAGGTGCAGGTTCTTGGCCAGGGCGATGATGGTGGCGGTGATGGCGGCCGCATCCGATTGGGCGGGAATACCGCGCACGAAGGACTGGTCGATCTTCAGCTTGTTCACCGCCAGCCGGCCCAGATAGGCGAGGGACGAATAGCCCGTGCCGAAATCGTCGATGGAGATCTGAACGCCCATGTCCTGCAGTGATCGCAGGGTGTCGGCCACGTCGTCGGTGTCACCCATGATGATGCTTTCGGTGACCTCCAGTTCCAGCAGGGCGGGGGGGAGGCCCGTCTGTTCCAGAACGGCCGCCACATGGGCCACCAGGCGCGGCTGACGGAATTGGATGGAGGAAAGGTTCACCGCCATGGTCAGTTCAAGCCCGTCTCGGTGCCAGAGGCTGGCCTGGCGGCAGGCTTCCTGAAGCACCCAGGTGCCAAGGGGGATGATCAGCCCGCTTTCTTCCGCCAGGGGTATGAAACGGGCCGGCGAAACCAAGCCTTGGGTCGGATGGTTCCAGCGCACCAGCGCCTCTACGCCGGTAACGCGGCCGGACAGGGCGATCTGGGGCTGGTAGTGCAGCACGAAGCGCCCTTGTTCCAGGCTTTGCCGCAGATCGGTTTCCATGGCCAGCCGTTCCAGGCTGCGGGTATTCATGTCCGCCTGGTAGAAGGCCGATTGGTTGCGGCCCTGGCTGATGGCATGGTGTAGCGCCGCTTCGGCATTGCGCATCATGGTGCTGTCGTCGTCGCCATCATCGGGGAACAGGGCGAGGCCGATGCAGGCCGTGGCTTCCACCATGCAGAGGGAGCCCAGATCAATGGGCCCCCCGAGGCAGGCCAGGGCGTCGTTGGCCAGGCGCTGGGAATCCTCGCGGCGGATGTGACCCGACAGCAGCAGGGCGAACAGATCGGCGCTCATACGGGCCACCGTGCCGCCCCGGGGCATCATCCGGGTCAGGCGTCGGGCGGTTTCCTGCAACAGTTCGTCGCCGGCCTTGTGGCCGAGGGAATCGTTGATATCCTTGAACCGATCCAGGTCCACAAACGCCAGCACCACGCTATGGCGCTGTTGGCGGGCCGCCTGCACTTCGCTGCGGAGCCGCTCCATGAGCAGCACGCGGTTGGGCAAGCCGGTCAGGGCGTCGAAATAGGCCAGGTAGTAGATACGTTCCTCGGCTTGACGCCGCTCGGTGATGTCGTTGGCAATCACCATGCGCGCCGGACGACCTTCGAAGTCCAGGTCATGGGTGGCGATTTCCATGTCCATCACGCTGCCGTCCTTGCGCATGTGGCTCCACACGCCGGACCCGCGAATCTGGCGTACGGGCTTCAACTGATCCTCTTCCGGTTTCGGTGCCAGGGTCGGCGGACGCAGATCATGGGTGGTGAGGTGCAGCCATTCTTCCCGGCTGTAACCATAGTGTTTGATCGCGGCTTCGTTGACTGCCAGGATCCTGTCGGTTTCGCTGTCGGAAACCCAGGCGGGTAGCGGGCTTTCGGCAAACATACGGTGGTAGCGCTGCTCGCTGGCCAATTGTTCGGCACGGGCGTGATCCAGCGCTTTCTGGATGCGGCTGTAGCGCTCCATTTCGTGTTGCACCAGAAAGCCGAGCAGCACCGCGGTCACCGTGACGAAGGCCCAGCCTTTCCAGGTCTGCGCGTGGGTGAGCGCTGCGGGGTCGGTGAACAGGGTTGCCACCACCTTGTCCGATACGGCGATCCACACCACCGAGAGAAGGAGGTAGATCAGGGCAATGCGTAGTGCGGGAAAAAGAATCAACCTATCCATGGGTAGCCGCCTTCTCCATCGGAATGTTTCATGACGTAAGGATAGCATTGGCAGGTGGGGGTCATCGGTTTGGTTCGATGCCCGGAAATTGTGTCGCGAAGACCACAATGCCCCGGAGAAGGGCAACGGTTGCCTTTTTTGAAATTCATTTAAATCATGATGTTGCGTGGATATTTATATCGGCCTGCTTCTTGCAATGGTATGGCTGACCCCTCCACGGAGACGCACATAATGATTACTCCCGAACTGCGCAGCCTATGGATAGCCGGCCTCAAGGAGGGCAGCATCGTGCCCTATCTGGGCGCCGGCGTATTGTCCGATGTCAAATCCAAGCTTGATGGCCGTTCCATCCCCGCCACCAGCGACCAACTTATCCTGGCCATGAACAACGGCCAGCCCATGGCCCCCAAGCTGATGTACGAATTCCCCCGGGCCGCCATGAACGTGGAGCTGAAGAAGGGGCGTAGCGCCGTGACCCGCTTTCTCGACACCACCTACGGCCAGACCCAATGGACCCGCAGCGCTTTCCATGAGTGGCTGAAGGCGGTGCGGCCGCCCTATGTGGTGGACATCAATCGCGATGTGCAACTTCAGGATAGCTACAGCGACCAGCCCCACACCCTGATCGTGGGCTGCGCGCGTATCGGCGGCACCGCCTTCCGCTTCAAGCTGTTCGCCTGGGACGGCCAGAGTTATTCCGCCATCCAGCCCGAGCAGGCGGCCCTCAATCTGCCGGTGCTGTTCAAGCCCATGGGCACCCCCCGGCCCCAGCCCACCTACATCGCATCGGATGCGGATTATGTGGACTACATCACCGAACTCATGGGCGGCTTCGCCATTCCCGGCCCCCTGAAGAAATACCGCCAGGACAAGCAATACTTGCTGGTGGGCATGCGCTTGAACCGGGATTCGGAACGTATGGTGATGTCGGACATCATCTACGGCGCAAAGGCTGAACAACCCGGTTGGATATTGCTTCCCGAGCCTAACGACAAGGAGCGCCGTTTCTGTAAGAAGCTGGGGCTGGAAATCGTCGAGGCGGATATTCCTGATTTGATCGGCGCTACTGCCGAGGCCGCCGCAGCCTAGGGGTCATGCCCATACTTGAACCCCGGGCTGCAGCGCATTGATTCAGCCCGGACGGTGATTGACAGCGGCTTGTGCGGGCATGACGGGGTTCAGCACCGTGCGGAAGCCGAGATGGGAAGTGCCCAGGCCGGGATCCTGGGCCTGCCGGGCGGAAGGCCGGTATCGCCGGCAGTAAGTAGGGGCGCACAGGTGCGACCCGCCCTTGATGACCCTGACCTGTACCCCGGGTTGGCGCGGATCCAGACTCTCCGCAGGCGTGGGGCCGATGGGATCGTTCTGCCGTGCAGAACTGTGGTGGGGGGTGTACCAGGTCTTTGTCCATTGCCAGACATTGCCCGCCATATCGAACAAGCCGAAGCCGTTAGCGGGAAAGCTGGCCACGGGGGATGTGCCGGAATAGCCGTCCCCGGCGGTGTTTTGGAACGGAAAATCCCCTTGCCAGGTATTTGCCATGACCTTGCCCTTGGGTGTCAGTGCATCCCCCCAGGCATAGGCCTTGCCCTGCAGGCCGCCCCGTGCCGCATGTTCCCACTGGGCTTCGGTGGGGAGCTGTTCCCCTTTCCAGTCTGCATAGGCGCTGGCATCCTCATAGGTGATGTGCACGACGGGATGTTCCTCCCGGCCTTGGAGGTTGCTGCCGGGGCCTTCGGGCTGGCGCCAGTTGGCGCCGGCCACGAAACGCCAGGCGCCGGCGCTGCCGTCCCGGGGCTGGATGAACACCACTGATCCCGCTCCGTCCCTTTCGGCGACTGTGTGGTAACCCGTGGCGGCGACGAACTCGCCGAATTGCCTGTTGGTCACATCACAACGGCTCATCCAGAAGCCGTGTACGGATACTTCATGAACCGGTGCTTCCTCTGGATAAGCACTGTTGCTTCCCATGGCGAAGCGGCCGCCGGGGATCCAGACCATACCCGGCGGCGGGGCGTCCTTGCTTGCGCCCTCCGCAGCGGTGACGCCGCAACGCTGGTTTGCCGTTGGGGACGGCTGGCCCGCGTCGGCCCGGGCTGCGCCGCACACCATTACCATGGCGGCGGCCCAGGCCAAGGGGGCCAGCCCCAGTCTTCGGGACGGGGGCCGCGCCATTACTTTTCCGCCTCGGCGTTCACCGGGTCGTAGAAATTGGTGCGTTGGGGAGCGGCTTCGTTGGCCACGTCATCGTAATAGCTGACGGAGTTGCTGTAACCGGGGCGGTCCGCGATCCCGGGGGCGTCCACCACACCATTGGTCTTCATATAGTCCTGGTAGGCAGCGAGCAGTTCTTCCACCTTTTTCGGATATTTGTCGGCAAGGTTATGCTGTTCCGTGCGGTCCTTGGCCAGATCGAACAATTCCCAGCGTCCGGCACCCCAGGGCCAGTTGGCGTACACCAGTTTCCAGTCACCCTTGCGGATGGCCTTGCGGCCGCCCAGCTCCCAGCCGGTGACATGGTCCTTGCCATGGACCGCTGGTGCTTGGCCGGTGAGGAAGGACAGCATGGACTTGCCCTGCATGGGAATCACTTCCCGTCCTTCATAGGTTCGACCCACGGGTTCCAATCCGGCGAGCTCAAGCAGGGTCGGCGCGACATCGGTGACATGGGAGAACTGGGGTTTGATGGTGCCCTTGCCCTGGAGCTTGGGATACACGGCAATGGCCGGCGACGAGATACCGCCTTCGTATTGGAACGCCTTGTACATACGGAAGGGCGCCGCGCCGACCTGGGCCCAGTTGGGTCCGTATTCGGCGAAGGACGTCGCCTTGCCGATGTTCTCCACGCTGTTGTCCCGATGCATGCGGGACCAGGAGCGATCCTGCCCCTCGTCGAGGATGGTGTTGCCCTCGGCGCCGTTATCCGACATGAAGAAGATGAAGGTATTGTCGTATTCCCCGGTTTTCTTCAAGTGGTCGATGATGCGGCCGAGGTGGTAGTCCATGGCGTCCACCATGGCGGCGTACACGGCCATGCGTTTGGCCTCCTGTTTTTTCTGCTCGGCGGAAAGCTGCGACCACTTGGGCCAGACAGGATTTCCCTGATCTGCCTGGGTGTCCTTGGGAATGATCCCCATCTCTTTCATTTTTGCAATGCGCTGCTTGCGGATAACCTCGTAGCCGACTTTGTAAGTGTCTTCGTATTTTTTGATGAAAGACTCGGGCGCCTGCAAGGGCCAATGGGGCGCGGTGAAGGCGACATAGGCCAGGAAGGGCTTGCCATCCCCCTTGTTGCTGTCGATGTACTGGATCATCCTGTCGGCGTAGAACTCGCTCGAATAGAACTTCTCCGGCAGGTTCACCTGTTTGCCGTTTTCCCGGTACAGGGCCACCGGCGCCTTGTTGGCGTCGAAGGTGATGATGCCGGTCTGGTCCCAGTGGGCTGCACCGCCCTGGACCAATGCGTAGGATTGTTCGAAGCCGCGTTTGGCGGGGCTGACCTCCTCGCTCAATCCGACATGCCATTTCCCCACCATGTAGGTGTGGTAGCCGGACTGTCGCAGGACTTCGGGGAAGGGGGCGACGCGGTTGTTCAGATAGCCTTCATAGCCGGGCTTGCCCTTCTGGAAGGAATTGATCAACTCGCCCATGGTGCCCATGCCTGCTAAGTGGTTGTCCATGCCCGATAGCAGCATCGCCCGTGTCGGCGAGCAGAAGGGCGAGGCATAGAAGCCGCTCAGGCGCACCCCCGATTTGGCGAGCCCATCGAGGGTGGGGGTCTTGATCTCGCCGCCGAAGGCGCCGATGTCCGAATAACCCAAGTCGTCGGCCACCACCAGCAGGATATTGGGTCGGCGTGGTGTGTCGGGGGCGGCAGCATGGGTGACCAAGCTCAGGGCGGATAACATCGCGACCCCGAGCGCGGGCCGGAATTTGTGGAAGCTCATCTGTCTCTCTCCTTGTGGGTTATGCGTTTTGGCGCGGGTCCAACCGGTCCTCGCCTGGGTGCGGGGTAAGAACCCGTATCGCTGGCGGGCAGGGTGGCCGTAAGGAAAGTTTTTCACGAAGCCAGGGAAGGATCGGGCCGGCGCGGAAATGTTCCACCAGGTAAAACATGGGGTGATTCCGCACCGTCAGAAACACGGCAGGCGCATCCCGGCCATGGACGATGGCCAGGCGCAGAAAAGGATGTTTCGGCGAGAACGGTGGGGGAGGGGCCGCCTTGCAAGGCGTGCCGTGGGCGCCTTCTAGGCGTGGTAGAGCGCCTCCGCAATGGCCTCGGCGGTGGATTGGAGAGGGGCGAGGCACTCTCGAATGATTTTCTGGCGCAGGTTGTATTTCCGCACCCAGACGATGTTGATACAGCCGAAGATCTGGCCGCCCTGGAGCAGGGGCACCGCGATGGCGTCGAACTGGTCGTCGAAATCGCTGATGTCTTCCTCGTCTCCGCCGAACAGGGGGTCGCGGACCGCATAGCCCTGGGCCCGGGTCGCGGCGAGAACGTCGTCGATGGAATTGCGCAGCACCGACGCGCTCAGGGCATTGCGGGGAGGATGTTTGCGATAGTGGGCCAAGATGCGTTCCCGTTCGGCGTCGCTGCAAAACGCCAGATAAGCGCGACCTGGCGCAGAGAGGAACATATCCACGCGAAAACCGATCTTGTAGCGCGCATTGAGCGCCAGGGCAGCCGTCCTGCGGGTTGTTTCCAGTGACATCATCTTGTAGCGGTTGTAAATCAGAAAATCCGAAGGCCAGATAACGGTTTGTTGAAGCCGCTCCAGGTGAGGCGCTGCCAAGGAAGCATACAGCGCATGGCGATCGGAAGCGGACTTGTGGCCATGGACGACGGGCACCGGGTAGTAGCAGCCGTCGCCAATGGATTTGCGGATCATCTGTTCCTGCTCCAGGGTCAGCAGGATGCGCAGCAGGGTTGCCTTGGCGATGCCCGTCCTGTTGTGGAGTTGCTGGAGCGAGAGGGCGTTGTTTTCGTCCAGGGCTTTGAGGACCGCGATTCCCCGTTCCAGCGCACGGATGGTTTTTGTGGTCATCGGCGGTTCTGGCGGCCAGTCGGCCAACACAGGCAAAGGCGACGTTCGGTCCGTCGAGAGCGATTCCGTAGCAAGCCCCAGGTGGCGATCATCAAGGCGATGACAGGGACGTAGACGAGGACGAAGCCGGACAGTTGCGGCTGGCCCAGGATGATTTCGGCCATCAGCAGGGCCACGGGGACGTTATGGATGCTGACCTCGGTGGCAATGGTGAATGCCATGGTTTCTCCTAGTCGGGCGATCCGAACCGCGAAAAAAGTGGAGAGCAGGATCAGCAGGCAGAGCAGGGCTGCCGCCGGCAGCATAGACCACCACAGGGCGACGATGCGGTCCCAGGTGGTGAAAAGCAGGATTCCGAAAATCGCCGTCAGCATCACCAGGGAAATGCGCCTGGCCCAGCGCGATACGCTATCCACCTTCTGGACCAGCCTGCGCAGGGCCATGCCAATGAAGATGGGCGACACGACCATGATGAAAATGTGCTTCATTGTGTTCCCGATCGGCAGATGGATGTCCACATTCTCATTGGCCAGGAGCCGGAACCCCAGGTTGGCGATCAAGGGGGTGGCAGCAAGACTGATGATGCCGTTGATGGCGGTCAACGCCACGGAAACTTCGGGGAAACCCTTGAAGACGTAAACGATGGCATTGGCCACCGGCCCGCCCGGTGCGGCGACGAGGAGAATGATGCCGAGGGAGATTTCGGGATGTGCCTGAAACAGGAAGGCGACAAAAAAACCGCAGGCTGGCCCGATCAGCAACTGACCCAGCACCCCCAGGAGGAGAGGCTGGGGGGCCCTGGTCAGATTGATGAAGCGCACAGGTGTCACGTCGAGACCTATGCAAACCATCATGACGAAGACGCATGACGGGACCAGCCAATGCAGAAATTCTTGTGCCTCCATCCATTCTCCCGGGGGCGGGCTGCGTTTCTTGCCGGTCATCGCCGACGCAACCTCGCTGCCTCATTGTCGTTTTTGGAGATTCACTTTAATCCTCGAGGGAAAGATTGAAAACAGCAGGGCGTTATGTTTCACCTGGTGGAACATTGGCGCAAGCAATCCGGGTGCTCAGACGACGCTTGTACTGACCGTGATCGATTGCTGCCTATCCCTTGTTCTCCCCGGTCCTTCAGAGCCCGCAGACGAATTGGCTTGTATCCCATTTGGAATAAATGGGACGAAATTTCCAGGGCGAACCTGTCCCCAAAGTCGAGATTCATTGGTGCCGTAGTTGGCGGGCTGCACCTGCCGGCTGTGTTTCACCCTGTGGCACGGTAGGGCATCCCATCGGGTTTGACATTTCATGGGTGAAATAATTTTCCTGCGTTGGACTGGCGCTTACCTCCCTCTATGGGAGAGGTGGCGTGAGCGGCCACGGGGGGAACGCCCACTTCGCGGCTTGTGAATATGGGCCAAAAAAATGAAACCTAAGGAGAGAGAGTCAATGTACCCACTAAAAAAACAAATCCATCCAGAGCGCCGTGACGAGGGGAGGGCGGGCCCACGTTGGCGCTGCGCCCATAGCCGTCGTCTGCTGTGCTTCACCGGGACGGTATTGGTGGCGTCTGGCCTGGCAATGCCCGCAGCCAGGGCGGCCAGCGAGTTTGAACTGGCCGGCATGAAAGGTTCGGTCAAGACCGACGTCACCTTTGGCACCCAAATCCGGGGCGCCTCAGCAGACCCCGAATTGATCAATAACGCAAATGCGGCGACTGTGGGCGCTTCAGGAAACAAGGCCGGTGGCACTGCCCGGAACAACGACGACGGTAATTTGAACTTTGGCAAAGGGGATGTGACCTCAACGGTGGTGAAGGCGCTGATCGATTCGTCCCTGAAGGGGGAAACCTTTGAAGGTGTCCTCAAGGCCAAGGTCTGGTATGACTACACGCAAAGCCAGCATGACATGCCCTTTGGGAACTCACTTAATGGCTATGTCCCCGGTAGGACGCTGGGGGAATCCGGGGCCAATTCCCTGACGAAGGCCTCAGGCGTTAGTCTCCAGGAAGCCTACGTCAAGGCCAAACTCCACTTCGACGCCATGCAGGGCGATGTGGCCCTGGGCAGCCAGACGCTGACGGGATGGGGGGAGCGGTTCGCTTTCGGCGGCGGGGTGTCGGGCGTCCTGGCGCGGGACTTTGCAGCAGCGGTCCGCCCTGGCGCCTTACCCGGCGAGATTTCCGTGCCCATCCCAATGGTGCAATTGAAGCTTGGCTCGCCGGGCGCCGGCAATTTCGACTTCTTTTATCAGCTGGGTCGCGCTGAGAATGTCCTTCCCCTGTGCGGCACGTTCACCGCTGTGGCGGACTTTCTGGCCACGGGCTGCAACAAGGTGTACGTTGGCCCGGGGACCGATGCATCGAGGGATGCCGCAGGCCAGTTCATCAAGCGTGATCCGGACCAGCACTTCAGCGACAGCAGTCAGTATGGCTTCGCCTATCGCTTCAAGGTGGAGTCGCTGAACACACAGTTCTCGTTCAATTACGCCACCCACAATTCCCGCATTGCCCAGGTCAGCGCCATCCAGAGCCGGAACGGCGTCAATCCGCTGGTGAACGGCGATCCTGCGGGGACGAACGTCAAGTATTTCCTGGAGTACCCGGATGACATCCATGTGTTCGGGGTCGGCTTTACTTCCCAGGTGAGTAAGACAACGACCTTGTTCGGCGAAGTCTCCCGCCGTACCAACCAGCCCATTTCCTTGAACGGCCCCGATATTCTCAACGCCTTCGCTAGCTATGTGGCGCCGACGCCCCTGCGTACCGACGCGCAGGCCGTGGCGGCCGGACAGCCTTTCCACGGCTACGACCGCTTCACGGTGAACCAGATACAACTGGCCCTATCCCATGGGTTCGGCACCATGGTTGGCGCCCAGGATGTCACGGTCTACGGGGAAGTGGGGTTGCGCCACATCGAGGACTTGCCCGACGTTAATGTGCGCCGCTATGGGCGACCCACCCTATTTGGCATAGGGCCGGTGGCGGGCGTCTGTCAGGGCGGATCAACCACGGGATCGGCCCAGTGCAACAACGACGGCTACGTCACCAGCAACGCCTGGGGCTATCGGGTGCGGACCACGGGACGTTACCCCAATGTCTTCACCAAGACGGACTTGATTCCCACCATCGCCTTCGGCCAGGATGTGAAAGGTTATTCGGACGACGGTGTGTTCAGCGAAGGCCGCCGCCTGCTTAATTTGTCGCTGAAGGCGCTCTATGACAAGAAGTACTGGATGGATGTCACCCTGCAATCGGCCCGTGGCGGCGCCTACAACCCGATCCGTGATCGGGAATTCATCAACCTGAGCATCGGCACCAGTTTTTAATCGGGACCGGGCGCGCCTGGAGAATCGCGTCTGAAAAGACGGGACTCCAGGGCGCCCGGTGGATTCAGCGCGCCTAGCGGCGGCTTGTCTGGCTGGGCAGGAACAAGGGCAGGACCAGCCAGTGGTGATGCGGTGTTCATGGGCTTGGCAACAGAGGCGAAGGCCTCATTATGCTGAAAGCCGGCACATCGTGTGGGGCCGAGCGAGGCCGCCGAATTGCAATTTTCCTCTTCCGGTTCCAATATTTCCCCTTGTCGCCTGATGACAAGGGGGGAATATGTTCTGGCAGAAGCGTCTGAAGGATTTTGTCGCCCGCATGCGTCACTATGCCTTGCCACTGCGCCTGCGGCTGTGGAACGGCTTGGAGGTGGACCTGGGCGATGCCCCCATGGTGACGTTCACCATCAAATCCCTGCGCGGCTTGCGCCATCTGCTGCGGCCTTCCGTCGCTTCCTTGGGCCAGGCCTATGTGGAAGGCGAGATCGATCTGGAAGGCGGCATCGACGACGTGATCTCGCTGGCGGTGCAGCTCTCAGCCCACAATACCCGCCACGGCCAGGTACGCCATGGTCCGCGCCTGGTGCGCCATACGCGCCGCGTCGATGCGGAAGCCATTGCCTACCATTACGATGTGTCCAACGATTTCTACCGGTTTTGGCTGGACAAGGAAATGCTCTATTCCTGCGCCTATTTCCGTACGGCGGCGGACAGCTTGGAGCAGGCCCAGGAACAGAAGCTGGACCACATCCTGACCAAGCTTGATGTTCGCCCCGGGCAGACCCTGTTGGATATCGGCTGCGGCTGGGGCGCCCTGGTGCTGCGGGCGGCACGGAAATATGGGGCGAGGGCCCTGGGCATCACCTTGTCGCAGAACCAATACGACCTTGCCCGCCAGCGGATAGCCGAGGCTGGCCTGGAAGACCGGGTGGAAATCCGCCTCCAGGACTACCGCGACGTGAGCGGAAAGTTCGACCGCATTGTCAGCGTCGGCATGTTCGAGCACGTGGGGCTGCGCAATCTGCGCGGCTATTTCGGCAGGATCCACGACCTTCTGGCAGACGCCGGCGTCTGCCTCAACCACGGCATCACGTCCACGGATCCGGATTCGGCGGAAGCCCCCTTTGGCGGCGGAGAATTCATTGAGCGTTATGTGTTCCCCCACGGCGAGCTGCCCCATCTCAGCTTCGCCCTCAAGGAAATGGCGGCGGCGGGCCTGGAGGCGACGGACGTGGAAAACCTGCGCCGCCACTATGCCCTCACCACCCATCACTGGAGCCGGCGTTTCGAACAGCACGGTGAGCAGTTGAAAGCCATGGCGGGGGAGCGCCGCTACCGCATCTGGCGCGCCTATCTCGCCGGGTGCGCATACGGCTTTAACAGCAACTGGATTGCCTTGCACCAGATACTGGCCACCAAGGCCGGTATCGGCGATGCCACGCCTTTGCCCTTGACCCGGGACTATATGTACGTCGGGAAGGCATGAAGGAGCGTCGGTCGTTCTTGTTTAGTTATCCCGCCCCGGGGAAAGGGCGTTGTCCCCCGGCATGGGGACAACGCGGCGCATGGGAATCAGGCCCGTAGCAGCGCCTTGATCAGGCGCTCGGAAAGCTGGTCTTCGGTGAACTGGGCTTCATTGGGCGGATACAGCTCGTCCTCGATGAAGTTGAAACCGTGCTCGGCGGCCAGGCCGCGCAATTCCTTGATCTTCTGGCATTCCTTAAGTTTGGCCATGAGATCGGCGTCTACGCGGGCTTTGTCGGAAAAGGCTTTGATGTCTTGAACTGCCATGGGGTCCTCTCGGGTTTAGGTTGAAGAAATGGGGGAAGAATCAGGCCGCCGCCCGTTGACCGGGGGGCGTGGCCTGGGACAAGGTGCGCAACAGTCCGCAGGCCACCAGTTGCCTGGCCTGGTTGACGCAGCGTTGGCGCACTTCCGGCAGCAATGCCTGCACCCAGGCCTCGGGCAGGGCGGTGGGGCCGTAGAGGGCGCCGGCCAGCATGCCGGCGATGGCGCCGGTGGTGTCGGCATCGCCGCCGCAATTGACCACTTGCGTCAGACAATCCTTGAAACTGCCGGTGTCCATCAGGGCTTGCAGCACGCATTGCAAGGTGTCCACCACATAGCCGCTGGGGTTCTCCTGGCGGCGTTTGCGGTAGGCGAACTGGGGGAAGGCCGCCAGCAATGGCTTTATGCGGCCGCGGTAGAGCTGGCGTAGATCGGCCCCCAGCACGGCATCCCGCACGGCGAGGGCAATGAATTCGCAGGCCGCATCCGACACGGGGTTGTGGTGGGTGACATGGGCCTGGGTACGGCAGGCGGCGCGCAGGGCGGCCTCGTCTTCGCCCAGATAGGCCAAGGCGACGGGCAGCACCCGCATGGCGGCACCATTGCCGGCGTCATGTTCGGAGGGGGGCGCCTCGGCCATGCCGCTACGGCGGAATTGGATCAGGTTGCGGCGTACGGTGTTGCCGATGTCCACGGGTTTGCCGCGCATCCAAGTATCGAAGGCGATGGCGCAGGCAAGCGCTTCCACCCGGCCCTCGGCCTGGCGGATGGCATCCCCCAGGGCCCAGGACATGGTGGTGTCGTCGGTGACCTGCCCGGCTTTCAGCTTGAGCCAGCCGCCGCCGACGATATGGCGATGCACACCGTATTGGCGGGCGATCTCCGCCGGCGTCATGAACTCCACCGTGGCGCCCAGGGCGTCGCCGATGGCGAGGCCCAGATAGGCGGCTTCGGCGCGGGCTAGGAGCTGGACGTTCATGGCGATAGGCATGAGGTCGTTGGCGATACGGTGCGACGGGGCTTAGACGCTGGGATATTCCACCAGGATGTCTTCGTCCCGCACCACCATCTGGCAGGCCAGGCGGGAATGGGTGGGGGCGATGTCGTCCACATACATCTGGTCGATCTCGGCTTGGGTGATGAGGCCCAGGCCCTTCAGCACCACCACTTCGCGGGCGTTGAGGGGGCCGCTCATGGGGTCCTTGCGGTCGATCTTGGTGACCTTGACCACACAAGTGCCGCATTCGCCGTTTTCGCAATTGAAGTCGATGGGGATGTGGTTTTCCTTGGCCAGTTGAAGAATGGTCTTGGTATGGCTACCGGCGGTGGCGTAAACCGTTTTGTCTTTGTGCATCGGGCTGCTGAAGGTGATATTGGCCATGATCGGCTCCTAGGTGGGTTGAAAGAAAAACGCGCCGGGGTTGGGGATGCGTTTGCCGCTTTAAAAAATCAGGCCGGTTTGACCGTGATGGCGCCGCCCAGCACCTGGGCTTGGCAGGCCAGGCGGTGCTTGCTGGGAGCCAGGTTGTCGCTGAGTACGCGGGCCTCCAGGGAAGAGGGGGTGGCCAGGTTCTCGTCGCCGGAAACGATCTTGGTCAGGCAGGTGCAGCACTCGCCTTCGCGACAGCCGTAGGTGATGCCTGCGCCGACTTTCTCCGATACTTCGATGAGGCGGGTGCCGGCCGGCACGGTGACCGTGACGCCGATGTCCTGGAAGGTGACTTGGGCTTTTGCCATGATGGTTCCTAAAAAATGAAAGCAATAAAAACTTTTGCCACGGGGGATTCGGGGCACACAGGGGAAACATCACGGCATGCCATCTCCGTGCGCCCCGTGTCCCCCGTGGCAAAAAATCTTTTCATCCCAGCGCCGCCATGTCGATGACCCGGGCGTCGGCCTTGCCCACCAGGTGCAGGGCGCTTTGGCGGCCCAGTTCCCGGCATTGCGCCAGTTCTTCAGGGGTGGGGATGAGGCGGGCGCGCACGCCGGCCACGGGCACGCGCAGCTTGAGGCGGCGCAGGCGGTCTTCCACCATGGGCACCGCTTCTCCGCTCCAGCCGTAGGAACCGAAGGCCGCGCCGAGCTTGCCCTTGACGTTCACCAGGGTGAGGGAAGAAAGCATGTCCCACACGGGCTTCACGGCATCGCCGTTGATGGTGGGGCTGCCGAACACCAGGCCGTCGGCTTCCTCGATCAGGTCCACGAAAGGTGCGGTCTCGGAGCCTTCGATGTCGTAGAGGGAAACCCGCACGCCATCCACCTGCTCGGCCCCGGCGGCGACGAATTCCGCCATGCGCCGGGTGGAGCCGTAGGAGGAGATGTAGAACACCAGCAGGGTCTTGGATTCCGCGCCGTGCAGGTTGCTGGCCGAGAGCGTGCGATAGCGCTGCACGTAGTCCAGGGGCGATTCCCGCAGGATGGGGCCGTGGGCCGGTGCCACCAGGCTGATGGGCAGCGGTTGGATCAGATCCAGGGCGTGGCGTACATGGTCGCGGAAGGGCCGCATGATGTGGCTGTAGTAGTAGTCGAAGGAAAAACGGAAGTCGCCCACGGCATCATTGAACAGCCGTGCATCGCAGAAATGGCAGCCGAGAAAATCGCCGGAAAACAGCACGCCGTCCTGTTCCAGGAAGGTGCATTGCGTGTCGGGCCAATGCAGGTAAGGCGTGTTGAAGAAGCGCAGGCTGCGGTCGCCGAGGCTGATGCGGTCGCCGGTGTTCACCGGGATGATGCGGTGTTCCACCGGGCCGGTGTCGAACAAGCCCTTCATCATGTTGCGGGCCTGGGGCGAGACATAGAGCTTGGCCTTGGGCGCCCGCTCCATCAGTTCGGGCAGGGCACCGGAGTGGTCCGGCTCCAGATGGTTGAGGACGATGGTGGTGATTTCTTCGTAGCGCGCCACGGATTCCAGGCGGCGGAAGAAGGTGCCGGCGTACATCTCCTTGACGGTGTCGATCACCGCCACGCCTTGGGAGCCGCGCACCGCATAGGCGTTGTAGCTGGTGCCGTTGGCGGTGCGCAGGATGATGTCGAAGCTGCGCAAATCCGGGTCGAGCGCGCCCACCCAGTGCACGCCGGGGAGTACGGTGACTGCGTTGTGGCTGGCGCCCGCGTGGGGCATGTGCTTCTCCGTCGGTGGCTGTGGTGCGGTGGTCAGTGGGGACTGGCAGCGCGGGGATCGTGGCAGCGGGCACTCTGGCCCTCGCCATGGTCGTGATCGTGCTCATGGGCGTGATGGGCACAGGCTTCCAGGTTGCGCGTGGGCAAGGGTTGGTTGCCGAGGCCGATCCAGGCATCCACTGCCTGGGTATCGAAACCCACCATGCGCTGCCCATTGCTTTCCATCAGCGGGCGGCGGATCAGCAGTGGGTTTTCCTGCAAGAGGCCGAGGGCCGTGGCTTCGTCCAATTCTTCCGGCACGATGCTGCCGTCCTTGATGGACTGGGCGGCGCGGTTGAACCATTGCGCCACGGGCAGGCCGGCGAGGAAGGTCAGCAAGCGATCCCGCGACCAGCAAACGTCCCGCAGGTCGCGGGCATGGACTTCATGTCCGGCGGTTTCCAGCAGGGCTTTCTGTTTTCGGTTACCTGAACAGCCGGACTTTTCGTAGAACTGGATGACAGCCATGGCGCTTCCTTACAGGGGTGATCCGCCACGGGCTTGGATTTCAGCCTGGGCCGCCGCCCAGCGCTCGGGGGGAATGCCGGTGAGGGAACCGGGCGGGTTGAGTGCCACACCCAGTTCGTCGAGGATCGCCCCTTCAATGGGGCAGATGCTGGCGCACTGGGCGTCGGCGAAATCGCCCACGCATTCCGTGCACTTGTCCTCGTTGATGAGGAAATGGGGCTTGGCTTCGTAAATGGCGTCGTTGGGGCATACCGGCTGGCAGGCATAGCAGTTGACGCAGCTTTCGATGATTTCCAGGGCCATGATGAGTCTCCGTTCCATTCATGGACGTCATTCCCGCGTAGGCGGGAATCCAGTGGCGTTAAAGTCCCTGGATCCCCGCTTTGCGGGGATGACGGCATAGTGTCGTTACGCGCGCTTCTTCGCTTCCACCGGCGCATCCAACTTACCGGCGGCCAGCATCTCGTTCCATACCGCCATCACCGCTTCCTCGATGGGCTCCATGGCATGTTCGCCATTGGGCTGGATGCCGGCGGCTTCCAGATTTCCCCAGGGCTCGTAGCCGATCTTGGAACAGAGCACCACTTCGCAGCCTTCCAGCGACTTGATGGTTTTGTCGAGGATGGAGTCGCCATCGCCGCAGGTTTCATCGCCGGCGCAGTAGGAGTCGGTCTTGCGATGGCCGACGAAACGGGCGCCTTGGTAGGTGGCTTCGTATACCATGAACTCCTTGGCGTGGCCGAAGTGCACATTGATCACCGCCCCCTTGGCCGCGACGGCCATCAGCACCGGGCGGCCGCGTGGCGAATCTTCCAGGGGCACGACCTTGGCTTTTTCCGCCCGCTTGGCATCCAACTCGGCCTGGATGCCGGCACGGACTTCGGCGCGGAATTCCATGGCCTTGTCGTAGTCGATGTCCATCTGCTCGATCTTGTCCAGGGTGAACTCGGCCCCGCGGTCTTCGCCCAGCAGACCCACGGCATCGGCGCGGCACTGGCGGCAGTGCCGCATCATGTTCATGTCACCCTCGCAGGCGTCCTGGAGCTCCTTGAGTTCGGCGGGGGAAGGGCTGCGCTGGCCCATCACGCCGTAGAAGGTGCCGTGTTCGGCCTCGGCGATGAGGGGCATGACGTTGTGCAGGAATGCGCCCTTGGCCTTGACCACCTTGGAGACTTCCTTCAGGTGCTGGTCGTTGACGCCGGGGATCAGCACCGAATTCACCTTCACCAGGATGCCTTTCTCCTTGAGCATCTCCAGGCCCTTCTGCTGCTGCTCGATGAGGATGGCGGCGCCTTCGCGGCCGTAGATGCGCTTGTTCTCCCAGTAGATCCAGGGATAGATCTGGGCGCCCACGTCCGGGTCGATGCAGTTGATAGTGATGGTGACGTGGTCGATGTTGTGCTTCGACAGCTCTTCCACCGCGGCGGGCAGGGCGAGGCCGTTGGTGGAGACGCAGAGTTTGATGTCCGGAGCTTTTTCGGAAAGCTGGCGGAAGGTCTCGAACGTCCGTTCCGGATTGGCCAAGGGGTCCCCCGGTCCGGCAATGCCCAGCACCGTCATCTGCGGGATAGTGGCGGCCACCGCCATGGTCTTTTTCACCGCCTGGTCGGGAGTCATGACTTCCGACACCACGCCGGGACGGGATTCGTTGGCGCAATCGTACTTGCGGTTGCAGTAATGGCACTGGATGTTGCAGGCCGGCGCTACCGCCACATGCATGCGGGCAAAGTAGTGGTGGGCTTCCTCGGAATAACAGGGGTGGTCTTCCACCTTCTTGCGGATGTCGTCCGACAAGTGGCCGAGCTGGTCATCGGTGGAGCCGCAGCTCCCGGCGCTGCAACCGCCGCTTTTTGGCGCGGCTTCTTCCTGATAAATCGGCAGATCCATGACTTTCTCCCTTGGGGTTGGGGTGACATGGAGCCTTTGAGCAACAGCCGTGCCGGGGCTGGGTTTGGCTTATAAGTTAATGAAGTTAAATGAATTTAACGTATCTTTTGCTTGTGGCAATCGCGACATTGGTGGCGAAGAGGACAAGGGTTTCAGCGCAGCGATTCCCGATAGGCGGGCCGGAAATGAAACGAGCCCCAAAGGGGCTCGTGACGATAGGTGGGGACTGCAACGGCGGGGTCAGCGGGCGGCGATGGGCTCCAGTTTGACGCCCTGTTCATAGGCTTGGCCGACGGAGCCCCAATGGGACTCGATGTAGCGCGTGGCGTAGCTCAGATTGCCGATGAAGCGGCTTATGCCTTTGAACGAAACCTTGAATTGCATGACAGCCTCCGTTTGTTATCAACCACACTTGCATCAACGGCATGTCGGGGTAAAACTTTAATTTTAAAAACCATTACTATTCAATTGGTTATTTAATCTTCCTGAAACATTACTTTACGGTACGGCAGTGTGATGCTGGCGTTGGTTCAGGCTGCTCAGCCCGCCACGATGCGTCCGCTGCCGGCTTGGCCTCCCGCCAGCTTCCAGGCCGCCTGCAATTGTTTGGCTTGGGCTTCGTCCTGGGTCAGTTCGTCGGTGAGGCAGCCCACGGGGGGGCCAAGGATGCCGTCTTCCCCCTCGAAGCGGACCAGATAGATTTCCTGGCCCGGGTCGGCTTCGGCATAGCCGAACATCACCACCACGCCTACCGCGCCGGGGGGCGCCAGCAGGGCATCTTCCGGCAGTTCGGGGATGAAGCCGTCGTTGTACATGGGCTCCAGGGGGAACACCATGTCGCCGATGTCGTACTGTTGTCCTGGGCTCATGGCATCACCACAACTGGGGAGAAACCTTGAGCCGTTCCACCGGCTGGTCGGCAAGCAGATGCTGGTCGATGATGGCGGCCACATCCTCCACCTTGACGCCGCCGTACATGACGCTTTCCGGATAGACCAGCACGCTGGGGCCAAGGGAGCAGGGGCCCAGGCAGCCGGTGCTGGTGAGCAGGTAGTCCTGGAACAGGTTGCGTTTCTGGAATTCGGCCATGAAGGCGTTGAACACATCCACACAACCCTTCTCCTGGCAGGAGCCGCGGGGGTGGCCGGCGGGACGGGCTTGGGTGCAGACGAGCAGGTGTTTTTTCGGTCTGGGCATGGCGGTCATCCTTTGCTGGGGTTCGGTTGCGACTCAGCAAAGTCGATGCCATGGAGGCAAAGGCCGTGGTTAAGGGGAGTGGCGGGGAAAGGGAGGTGACTGCCGGGCGGATTTGTTGCAAGTACGACAAATCGGGCGATGGGTCGCCAAGCCCGGCTTGGCCCGTTTGCGATAAACGCTAGGTCCCGTTGACGATGCAGTTCCGCCCTTTCTCCTTGGCTTGATAGAGCCGGCGGTCCACTTCCTCAATAAAGCGGATTGGTTCATCCTGGTGGGTGGGGACAAGCGTACCCACCCCCAGGCTGATGGTGAGCAGTTGACCCGCTTCGGATTTCGCGTGGGGGATCTGCTCCTTGAAAATCAGTTTGCGGCAGCGCTCCGCGACCACGAGGGCGGCCTCCTCATCGGTTTCCGGCAGTACCAGTACGAACTCCTCGCCGCCGTAGCGGGCGAAAAAGTCCCGTGCCCGGGTGGCTGCCAAGCTGAGCGCCTGGCTCACCCGCTTCAGGCATTCATCGCCCTGGATATGGCCGTAGTGGTCGTTGTACTGTTTGAAGAAATCGATGTCGAGCATGATCAACGACAAGGGCTGGTTGTTGCGCCGGGCATTGGCCCACTCCAGCTCAAGGATGGAATCGAACATGCGGCGATTGGAAACGCCGGTGAGACCGTCCTTGAAGGACAGGTCTTCCAGTTCCTTCTGGAGGCGGAGCAATTTATCCTCGGTTTTTTTCCGTTCGCTGATGTCGAACATGAAACCGATCAGCGAATCCACCTCGCCGTTTTCATCCCGGACCACATGCACGACATCGCGGATCCAGACATATTCGCCGTCCTTGGTCAGCGCCCGATAGTCCGCCTCATGGTCGGTGCCGGCCTTGGATTGGGAGACACAGAAGTTAACCACCCAGTCCCGGTCCTCCGGATGCATGCGCTCGGCCCAGTCCTGGGCGCTGATCCAGCTGGCAGGCGTCCAACCCAGCAGGCTCTCGATCTGGGGGCCGATGTAGGCGAAGGTCATCGTCTTCCAGTCGATCTTCCAGGGGATGGCCTTGGTCGATTCCAGCAAGGTCTTGTAAACGGCGCTGTCGGGTTCCATCCTGTCTTCAATGTCCGTCATCGTTTTTGACCCTGAAATATTCATGGGAATCGAAGGGCAAGCTTTCTTGCTGAGCCGGTTGCCCATCGACCGTCGCCGCCGCAGCAATTCGGATGCAATATTACCAAGGGCATATTAAGGACGGTTCTTTGCGGCCGGAATATTTGGAAAAATGTCCTGGGAGTCGAGGGCCGAGGCTCTCGCGAGCAAGTCCTTCAGTTGGGCAGGTTCGTCGTAAACAATGCGTATCCCCGCCCGCAGGTCCCGCCGCATCAGCCGGATCATCTGTTTCAGCACTGCGTCCGGGAAGGACTCCGCCGCTTGCCCCGTGACTTCGGCCAGTCGCCCGGCGATGATCGCGGTATCGCTCACCACCGGGCAGATGCGATAGCGGTATTTCCCGCCGATGGCTTCCGGCGCCAGGTCCATGAAGCGCCCCGGCACCTGGCGGAAGAAACTGAGGGGCAGGCGATAGGCGTTGTGGCCCAGGATGGGCAGGTCGTCGGGGACTTGTTCATCCTCATCCAGCACCTGTAGGCCCGTCGCCAGGGGAAGCAGGCGATCCAGGCGATATTGCTGCATGTGGGGGTTGCCGACGCGAACCAGGTTCGAGATCAATTCCCCCAGGGAGGCGTGGCCGATGATCGCCGCCCGTTTCGGCAGGCCGCCCCAGGCGCCGTCGGCGCCGCTCATCAATGCTTCCAGCACCGAGGCGTTTTCGAAGCCGCCGCCGGCGTGCATGTGCACCACGATCTTGAGGGGCGGTGGCAGCAGGGCGCGTGCCGCCGCCACATAAGCGCCCACTTGGAAAGGCAGGTAGGTGCCCCGGTCATCCTCGATGCTGACGCCTTCTATGGGCTGGCGGGCCAGCAGCTCCAGGACGGCAAAGGTGCGCTCCGGATTTTCTGCAAAGGCGTCGCAACCGTCCACGATGTTGATGAGGATACGGGGCTTGCCGCCATGGTCGCCGCGGATATTGTCGATCAGCCAGGCAATGCTCGCCGGCAGGCTGCGCATCAGCGTTTTGAAATCGTAGAGTCCCTGCATGCCGAAATCGCCCAAATAAATCTCATGCAAGGTATTGGGGACGCAGTAGGACTTCAGCTTGAGTTGGGAGGGGGAGGGCGTGAACTCGCCGTCAGGGCCGACAATGCCCAGGTCGGTGAAGGCGAAGCAGCCGTTCATGTCGATCTGGTGGTCGCGCAGATAAATCATGAAGTCGTCGTCCACTTCCAGCTCTTCCGGCATGGAATAGTCCAGGGTGCCCAGCAGGATGCTGTTGAAGCCGAAGGATCTTACTTGGGGCAGGATGCGCAATTTGTCAGCCAGCGTTTGTCCCATGCGTGATCCCACCGGATTTTCCCTGAGGGAGAGGTCGATCAGGTAGGGTTTGATGTTGCGCAACTGCTCAATTTTTTTGTTGGCGTTGGCAAGAATCGCGTGGGCAGTTTGCGTGGCGGTTTGCGATGTCGACATGATGTCCCTTTGCTGGAAACGATGATGGAGAAGGCTGCCGGCTGTGGCGGAGACAATCTATACAAATCCCCGCCAAAATGCCAAAGGAATTTCCTGGGGCGACCGGGCAGCCGGCTATGGAGGGTTGGGGCGCCCGGCCCTTACCGTGAATGCACCGGGCGGGGCCGGGGAAGGGTAAACTTCGCCCTTCCTTTGCAGGGCCATCCTTACGGGGCGGCCGTCGCGGGGCCGTTCCAACGTTTCCACCACCATGACCAATACCCATGTTCTCAACCGCGGCGGCAGGGGCTATGTCAGCCTGCTAGACAAGTCGTGAGCGGAAGCCTCAAAGACCTTCGGCAGCTGATTTCGTCGCAACAGAAAGCCGAAGCGGAAAGCGCGCCCACCGCCGTTGGTAAGGCGAAATCCCCTGAACATCGGGGTGGTGGTCGCCGGGATGCCCGGCTTTCGGCAGAACGGCAAGCGGATAGGGAAGCCCGTACCGCCGCCCGCCTCGCCGCCCGGCCCAAGATCGAGTACGACGATGCCCTGCCGGTCAACGCCCGGCGGGAGGAGATTGCCCGAGCCATCAGCGACCACCAGGTGGTGGTGATCTGCGGCGAGACCGGTTCGGGCAAGACCACCCAGTTGCCCAAGATTTGCCTGGAGCTGGGCCGCGGTTGCCAGGGCCTGATCGGCCATACCCAGCCGCGCCGTATCGCGGCCCGGGCCACCGCCACCCGCATCGCCCAGGAACTGAAAAGCGAGTTGGGCCGCCATGTGGGCTTCAAGATCCGCTTCACCGATCAGGCCAGCGCCGACACCTACATCAAGCTGATGACCGACGGCATCCTGCTGGCGGAAACCCAGGGCGACCCGCTGCTGCGCCAGTACGACACCATCATCATCGACGAGGCCCACGAGCGCAGCCTCAACATCGACTTCCTGCTGGGCTACCTGCGCCAGTTGTTGCCCAAGCGGCCCGACCTGAAGGTGATCGTCACCTCGGCCACCCTGGATGCGGAGCGCTTCGCCAAGCACTTCGCCATCAAGGGCAAGGACGCGCCGGTGATCGAGGTGTCGGGCCGGCTGTTCCCCATCGAGATGCGTTACCGGCCCTTCGACGAGAAGAAGGACGTGGATGTGAACGATGCCATCGTCGAGGCGGTGAGCGAGGCCCATCGCACCGGTCCCGGCGACGTGCTGGTGTTCCTTCCCGGCGAGCGGGAAATCCGCGAAGCCGCCGAGGCCCTGCGCAAGCACTCATTTGGCAGAAGCGCGCCCGGGCTGGAAGTGCTGCCCCTGTTCGCCCGGCAGACGGCCCAGGAGCAGAGCCGGGTGTTCGCTCCGCACCAGGGGCGGCGGGTGATCCTGGCCACCAATGTGGCGGAAACCTCCCTGACGGTGCCGGGCATTCGCTATGTGGTGGACACCGGCGAGGCCCGGGTCAAGCGCTACAGCCACCGCAACAAGGTGGAGCAGTTGCAGGTGGAGGCCGTGGCCCAGTCGGCGGCCAAACAGCGGGCCGGCCGCTGCGGCCGGGTCTCCTCCGGTGTCTGCTTCCGTTTGTATGGCGAAGACGATTTCAACAAGCGTCCGGTCCACGCCGATCCGGAAATCATGCGTTCCTCCCTGGCCGGGGTGATTCTGCGCATGAAGTCCCTGCACCTGGGGGACGTGGAGGAATTCCCCTTCCTCGACAAGCCGCTGCCGCGCATGATCGCCGACGGTTACCAGCTCCTCAACGAGCTGGGGGCGGTGGACGACGACAAGCAGCTCACCGCCGTCGGCCGCGAGCTGGCCAAGCTGCCGCTGGACCCGAAGATCGGCCGCATGATCCTGGCGGCCAAGGAGCTGGGCTGTCTCAAGGAAATGCTGATCATCGCCTCGGCCCTGGCCGCCCAGGATCCGCGCGAGCGGCCCCAGGAGCAGGCCGGTAGCGCCGACCAGGCCCACGCCAAATGGAAGGACGAGAAGTCGGAGTTCCTTACCTGGCTCAAGCTGTGGGCTGCCGCCGACGAGGTGTGGAAGCACGAGACCAGCAGCAAACAGCGCCAGTGGTGCCGGCAGAATTTTGTGAACTGGATGCGGCTGCGGGAATGGCGCGATGTGCACGGCCAACTGATGACCCTCTGCCATGAACACGGCTGGAAGGAAAACCAGTTGCCGGCCTCCTACGACGCCCTGCACAAGGCCCTGCTGACCGGGCTCTTGGGTCACATCGGGCTCAAGAGCGAGGAAGAAGCCCACTACCTGGGGGCGCGGGGCATCAAGTTCTTCATTCATCCCGGCTCCCATCTGGCGAAGAAGGCCGGGCGCTGGATCGTGGCGGCGGAGCTGGTGGAAACCTCGCGCCTGTTCGCCCGCTGCGTGGCCCGCATCGAGCCGGAATGGCTGGAGCAGGTGGGCAGCCATCTGGTACGCAGCCATGTCTTCGATCCCCATTGGGAAAAGGGGCCTGGCCAGGTGGTGGCCTGGGAACGGGTGACCCTGCACGGCCTCTTGATCCATGCTCGGCGTCGGGTGAATTTTGGCAAACCCGATGGTCCTCTGGCGGATCAGAAATTGGCCCGCGACATCCTGATCCGAGAAGCCCTGGTGCGGGGCGACGTGAACGAGGACTGGCTGAAGAAGTGGCGCTTCATGCAGCACAACCAGAAGCTGATGCGGGAGATCGAGCACTTGGAACACAAGTCGCGCCGGCCCGACGTGCTGGTGGACGAAGAGCTGATCCATGCCTTCTACGATAGCAAGGTGCCCGAGGGCATCACCTCCCTGGCCGCCTTCGACCACTGGCGGCGGGAGGCGGAGCAGGAAAATCCCAAGCTGCTGTTCCTGCAAAAGGAACAACTGATGCGCCACGAGGCGGAAGGCATCACCACCGACGCTTTCCCCCCTTACTTCGACCATCGCGGCCAGCAGTTCAAACTCAGCTACAAGCACGATCCAGGCGCGGCCGACGACGGCGTCACCCTCTCCTTGCCCTTGCCCGCCCTCAACCAGATCAACGCCGTGCGCTGCGAATGGCTGGTGCCGGGCTTGCTCAAGGAAAAGGTGGTGGCGCTGTTGAAAACCTTGCAACAGAAGTATCGCCATCGCTTGCAACCCCTGGATGCCTTCGCCGAGCAGTTCTGCGATGCCGAGCCGGAAACCGACGAGCCCCTGGTCAAGTCCCTCAACCGGGCGGTGGATGAGGCCCTGGCCATGAAGCTGCCCCTGGACGCCTTCCGTCCCGGCGAGTTGCGGCCCCATCTGCTGATGAACTTCCGCCTGCTCGACGAGCACGGCGGCACCTTGAATTTTTCCCGCTCCCTGCCGGAGTTGCGCGCCCAGTACGGGGGCAGGGTGACCCAGACCTTCGCCCAGGCCGAAGTCAAAACGGAAAGTGCCGAAGGGGAACTCACCGGCCTCACCAGTTGGAGCTTCGGCGAGTTGCCGGAATTGATGGAAGTGAAGCTGGGCAATCGCACTGTGGTGGGCTTTCCCGCCCTGGTGGACGAGGGCGACAGCGTGGCCCTGCGCGCCTTCGATACCGAAGACACGGCGGCGGCCAAACACCGCGCCGGCCTGCGCCGGCTGTTCGCCCTGGCCTTGAAAGAACAGGTCAAGTTCATCGAAAAGAGCCTGTCCCGGGAACTGGGCATGCTCTACATGAGCCTGGGCAGCGAAAAGGAATTGAAGGAACAGATCACCGCCACCACCCTGGACCGCACCTGCATGCTGGAACCGCTGCCGGTGACCCAGGCCGAGTTCGAGGCCCGGGTGGCCGCGGCCAAGGGCCGCATCACCTTGGTGGCCCAGGAAGTGGGGCGGGTGGTGGGCACCATCTTGACCGAGTACACCGTCCTGCAAAAGAAGCTGGCGGGCATGCAGAAGGCCTTCCCCCAGGTCTGTGCCGACATCGTGGCTCAGAGCGAGGCCCTGATGGGCAAGCACTTCATCGTCGCCGTGGCTTACGAGCGTCTGGCCCACTTCCCCCGCTACTTCAAGGCCGCCGCCCTGCGCCTGGACAAGGCCCGGGCCGATGCAGCCCGGGATGCAAGACTGATGGCGGACTGGCAAAACCTATCCAAGCCCTTCGAGCGGGAACGCCTGGCCCAGATCAAGAGCGGCGTGAATGATCCTTTCATGGAAGAATTCCGTTGGCTGCTGGAGGAATTGCGGGTCGCCCTGTTTGCCCAGGAGTTGAAGACGCCGTCGCCGGTATCGGTGAAGCGGCTGCAGAAGATGTGGGATGGACGGCCACGTTAACTAACCTAACCGCTTTCAACATTGAGAACACAGAGGCACAGAGGGCACGGAGAAAAAACAAGAAATTCGTGTTGAATAGTTTTGGTTTTCTCTGCGGTCTCTGTGTCTCTGTGTCTCTGTGCCCTCTGTGTCAAAAGAGCAGCTTTAAAAAAGGAAGGTAAATTCATGGGCTTTGGTGCCATCATCATTGGCGACGAAATCATCCGCGGCAAGCGGCAGGACAAGCATTTCTCCACCCTGGTGGAAATCCTTAAAAAGCGCGGCCTGACCTTGGATTGGTCGCTCTATATCGGCGACAACCGGCCCCGGCTGATTGATACCCTAAAGCACAGTTTCGCCACGGAGGACGTGGTGTTCAGCTTCGGCGGCATCGGCGCCACGCCGGACGACCACACCCGCCAGTCGGCGGCGGCGGCGGCCGGGGTGCCGTTGCAACTGCATCCCGACGCCGAGCGGGAAATCCGCGCCCGTTTTGCTGAAACCAAGACCGAGGTTACGGCCCAGCGCCTGGAACTGGGCACCTATCCGGCCGGCAGCCGCATCATTCCCAACCCCTACAACCGCATCCCTGGTTTTTCCTACGGCGATCACCACTTCGTTCCCGGCTTTCCTCAAATGGCCTGGCCCATGGTGGAGTGGGTGCTGGATACCTACTATGCCGATCGTTTCCATCTGCTGGATGAAACAGAAGAGGCCATCCTGGTCTGGGATGGCATGGAGGGCACGTTGATTCCCCTGATGCAGCGGATCGAGTCGGAATTTTCTGGAACGACCGTATTCAGCCTGCCCAGCCTGGGTGATGCGGAAACCCGGCGCCACATCGAATTGGGGGTACGCGGCAAGCCGGCCGCCGTGGCCTCGGCGATGCAGATCATCCGCCGCGAGGTGCCGGCCCTGGGGTTCGCATTCTCCGAAAAGTAGGCGAAAAAAAACCCTAGCCAGTGGCTAGGGTTTGAAACCAACCCCATTGCGGGGCTGGAGGAGGAGACAAACTTTTTGCTGCTAGGTCGCCTATTAGGCAGCCTTCTTGGCCTTGGGGGCGGCGGAACCAACGGCCTTGACGGTGGCGCTGGTAGCGGCAGCCACATTGGCTTCAGCGATTTCGGCAACTTGCTTGGCAGCCTTGTTGATGCTGTCGTAAGCGGAGTTAGCGGCAGCCAGGGCGGACTTGACGGCAGCCACGGCAACGTCGGAACCGGCGGGGGCGCTCTTGGCAGCCTTGTCCAGCACGGTGCTGACGTTCTTGTTCACTTCAGCGTATTGGGCTTCGAACACTTTACCCAGTTCTTCTTGGGTTTGGGTGGCGATTTCGTAAACGCTGCGGGAATAGGACACGGCTTTTTCCAAGGAAGGTTGAGCCAGGCTGGATTGCAGGCTTACCAGCTCTTGAACGTCCTTGACGGAGAGCAGGCTCTTGGCGTTGGAAACGGCATCTTCCAACAGGGAACGAGCGGTGTTCAGATTCAGGGCAGCCAGACGTTCGGCAGAAGCGAACGCGGTGTTGGCAATGGTCAGCAGGGTTTCCACGTTGGCTTTGTTGGCGGCGGAAACTTGTTCGGGAATTGCGTAGGTCATGATGTCGCTCCTAAAGGTTAAAGGTCAATCCGAATCGCGATAAAGCAGAGAATCTGTTGGGCAGCTTGCGGGTCAGCGGGAACTTAGTCCCGTCTTCATTCTCTTGCAGCCTGATTTGTTGCGCTGCATCATGATTCGGATTATAGGAGCCGATACATCAATGTCAACAATTTTTTGCTGCTGTGCACAAAAAATTTAAATTTCCTTATTTATGATTTTTAATCAATAACTTGATGGGTAATTTTGAGTGGGGATTTAAAGAAATTATTGTTTTGCAACACCCACTAGGCATCACTTTTCCTGGTTGCGGGGCTGGATCACTGCACGGACCCGATCAGGTTTTCCTTGTGACACTGTTCCATTTGGGCCATTGGTGACGGTGTAGTTCTCGGCTTTTGCGTCATAGATGATGTATTGGCCGCGTACGTCATCGTTGCCGCTCTTGACATGGGCTTTGTTGAAAAATTCGCTTCTTTCCGTTTTGCTGTCGTGTTCGATGCGTTCGGCCTCACCTTCCACGTATTCGTTCTTGCCTTCGCGTTTTTGTTTGAACCAGGCAAGACCGTTGGGACCGCCGGTAGCCGTGCCTTTCTGGAAGCCGCCGCCATCCTCCACCACCACCAGTTTGTCGGCCTTGATGACCAGGGTGCCTTGGGTTAGGACGACATTGCCTTCGAAGGTGTGTGTCTTCTTGGCATCGTCCACAAATACCCGGTCAGACTCCAGGTTCACGGGTTTTTCCCGATCGGCTTTTTCAGCATGGGCGTTGCTTATCCCAAGCAGCAGAAGCATTGCTGTGACTGCGATTGTGCGGTTCATGGATGTGCGCTTCCCTGTGGTTTGAAGGTGCCGAATACCCGGCCCCGTAGTTGGGCGGTTTTTTCCTTGCCCAGATATTCCAGCCCGGAACCCCGCATGACGTTGCTGCCCTGGGTAATGGTGACGGGTACGGAGCCTACGGTGCGTTCGTCATCCGGGTATACAGTGAGGGCTTCGCTTTCTATGAGGGTTGCCGGTGAGCCGCCTGCTGCCGGACGGGAGACCTTGACGTCGCCCTTGAGGCGGATCTCCTTGCCATCCTTGTTCAACCAAGCTTCTCTGGATACGACCCGGGTAGGACGATCCGAGCGTTGCAGGGAGAGTTTCGGGGCGGCCAGCTCTGTGCTGTCGTCATCGGGGAAATGCACCATGCGGTCCGCGGAAAGTACCTGGGTCAAATCGCCGGATTCCCCAAATCGCTTGATGGTGAAGTTGGTGACCATGTAGTCGGGATCATGGCGGGCATTGGCCCGGTTACGGGCTTCGTCGGCCGTGGTGGTTTTTTCCAGCCAATAAGTCAAGCCGGCCACGAGACCGAGCAATGCGATGGGGAGCAGGGCAGCGCCGGAGAGTCGCATGGTGTCTATCGGAGCCACTTGGCCAGAACGGTATCCAGCTTGTACTGGGCGCGCAGGATGAGTTCGCAAACCTCCCGTACCGCACCCTTGCCGCCGCCCTTGCTGGCAACGTAGGCCACCCGTTCCTGAACGAGGGGATGTCCATCCGCCACGCTGGCGGAAAAACCGCAGGCTTGCAGGACGGGCAAGTCGACAACGTCGTCGCCCATGTAGCCGGCTTGGCTGAAATCGAGACCGTGCTGGGCGAGCAGGGCGGCCATGGCTTCCCGCTTGTTTTCCACGCCTTGCAGCAGGATGTCGATACCCAGGTTGGCGGCGCGCAATTCCACCGCCTTGGATTTGCGTCCGGTAATGATGGCCAGTTTGATGCCGGCTTCGCCCAGCATCTTGATGCCGTGACCATCCAGGCTGGAGAACGCTTTCATCTCGTCGCCCTGGCTGGTGAAGTAGAGGGTGCCATCGGTGAGGACGCCATCCACGTCGAAGCCCATGAGGACGATGGGTGCGGCTTTGGCAAGTGCATTATCCAGGGACATTCAGATCACCTTGGCACGGAACAGGTCGTGCATGTTGAGGGCGCCTTCCAGTTTGCCGGCAGTCGCCACCAGGAGTTGGTTGATCTTGCGTTGTTCCATCAGCATGACCGCGTCTACGGCCAGGCGATTGGCGGTGATGGTTTGGGGATCGCGGGTCATGACTTGATTGACGGGGGTAGCCCGCAGATCACCGTGTTTTTCCAAGGCGCGCCGCAGGTCGCCATCGGTGAAGATGCCGACGATGCTTTGATTGTCGTCGTGGACGACGGTCATACCCAACCCGCCTCGGGTCATCGCCAGCAATGCCTGGGGTACCAGCGCCGATTCCTCGACAGCGGGTACTTCAGCCGCTGGCCGCATGACGTCGCTGACGTGGGTGAGGAGCTTGCGCCCCAGGGAGCCGCCTGGATGGGAGCGGGCGAAGTCCTCTGCGCCGAAACCCCGCGCATCGAGCAACGCCACGGCCAAGGCATCGCCCAGGGCCAGGGCTGCTGTGGTGCTGGCAGTGGGCGCAAGGTTCAGGGGACAGGCCTCCTCGGCGACGCGGGCATCGAGGTGGACATCCGCTTCCTTCGCCAGGGATGATTGCTCGTTGCCGGTCATTGCGATCAGCACGCCGCCCTGGCGTTTGATAAGCGGTATCACGGTGAGCAGTTCATCGTTTTCACCGGAATTGGAGATGGCGATCAGGACGTCGTCCTTGGTAATCATGCCCAGGTCGCCGTGGATGGCTTCGGCTGCATGGACGAAATAGGCAGGAGTACCCGTACTTGCCATGGTGGCGGCGATCTTGCGCGCCACATGGCCTGATTTTCCGATGCCGCTGACAATCACGCGTCCCTTGCAGCTGAGGATGGTTTCCACTGCCCGCATAAAGTCGCCGTTGATCCGCTGCTCCAGGGCCAGCAAGGCTTCTGCTTCGATACGCAGCACGCGGCGCGCCATGGCGAGAATACGGTCGGGGGAAAGCGCTTGGGTCATGGTGAAGAGCGGTTATGATGAGGGCGAATTATAACCAAGCCCCCCTGCTATTCCCCCGCATTCTCCAATGGATTCCGCCCTTACCCTCGTTCTCATTCTCCTTGCCTCTGCCGTATCGGTGGTGGTGGCGTTTCGTGCATTGAATCTTCCGCCGGTGCTGGGCTATCTCCTGGTCGGTGCGGTAATCGGTCCCCAGGCGTTGAACTGGGTGCCGGAGTCTGAAGCGGCAAGACACTTGGCGGAGTTCGGCGTGGTGTTCCTGATGTTCACCATCGGTCTGGAGTTCTCCCTGCCCCGGCTGTTCGCCATGAAACGGATCGTATTCGGCTTGGGAGCCGTACAGGTGGTGGCAACGCTGGTTATCGCCATGGTGATGGCCACGGGTTTTGGTTTGCCCTGGGGAACAGGATTCGCTTTGGGCGGGGCCTTGTCCATGTCCTCTACAGCGGTCCTGTCCCGCTTGTTGGCGGATCGGCAGGAACTGGATGCCCGTCATGGGCAGGAAGTGATGGGGGTGCTTCTGTTTCAGGATATCGCCGTGGTGCCATTGCTGATTTTGGTGCCGGCCCTGTCGCAAAGTGCAGGTGAGTTGATGGGCACTTTGGTCCTGGCCATGGTCAAGGCAGCCGTGGCACTGGTGGTGGTGGTCTTCCTTGGTCAGCGCCTCATGCGCGGTTGGTTTTTCGTGGTGGCCCGAGGCAAATCTGCGGAACTGTTCATTCTCAATGTGTTGCTCATTACCCTGGGCCTGGCCTGGCTGACGGAGCAGGCGGGCTTATCCCTTGCATTGGGCGCCTTCTTGGCGGGCATGCTGATTTCTGAAACCGAATATCGCTACGAGGTGGAAGAGGACATCAAGCCTTTCCGCGACGTTTTGCTGGGTTTGTTTTTTGTCACCATCGGCATGTTCCTGGATGTGCGCCTCGTGGTGGCGGAGCTGCCGTGGGTCGCCTTAGTGCTGACACTACTTCTTACCTCAAAGCTTGGCGTTGCCTGGGGAGCCTCGCGCTTATTCGGCTCCAGCCAAGGCACGGCATTGCGGACGGGTCTTTGGCTTTGCGCTGGCGGTGAATTTGGTTTTGTCCTGCTGGCCCAGATACGGCAGGAGCAACTGGCCCAGCCCCAGGTGCTGCAGGTTGTGTTGGCTGCCTTGGTGTTGTCCTTGCTCCTGGCGCCGCTGATTGTCCAAGCTTCCGATCGTATCGTGCTACGTTTCGTGGCTTCGGAATGGTTGATGCGGTCCATGCAATTGACCCAGATCGCTGCCCGTTCCATGGGCACGGAAAAACACGCCATCCTCTGCGGCTATGGTCGTACCGGGCAGCATCTGGCGCGCTTTCTGGAGCAGGAAGGCATCTCCTGCATGGCGCTGGATCTCGACCCGGACCGGGTGCGGGAAGCGGCTGTGGCCGGGGAGTCCGTGACCTTCGGCGATTGCGCGAGGAAAGAGACCTTAGTGGCGGCAGGCATCGCCCGCGCCAACGTGCTGGTGATCACTTTTTCCGATCGACATGCCGCCCAGCGGGTATTGCACCACGCCCGGGAGTTGCGCCCAGACATTCCCATCGTGGTGCGAGCCCTGGAAGACAGCGATGTGGAGAAATTCGCCGCCGCCGGTGCCACCGAGGTTGTGCCCGAGGCGCTGGAGTCCAGTGTGATGCTGGCGACCCATGCCCTGGCCCTCTTGGGCGTGCCCATGTCCCGGGTGATCCGTCGCCTGCGCGAACTCAGAGAGCAGCACTACGTGCTGCTGCGCGGTTTTTTCCATGGCGCCAGTGATGTGGATCATGGGGACGAAGCCGATCAGCCGCGGCTGCATGCTATAACACTGACATCAGGCTCCTACGCCCTCGGGCGAGCGGTAGCTGAATTGGAATTGGATAGCCTTGGCTGCTCCGTCTCTGCCGTACGTCGAAGGGGGGCTAGAGGCAGCAATGAAACGCCGCTGGTGGCGGGGGACGTAATCGTACTGCTGGGAATACCGTCGGCTTTGGCGTCAGGTGAAAAACGGCTGTTGCAAGGCAAATAAAAAGCCCGCCGAAGCGGGCTCTAAGGCGCTCAGCATAGGTTTCTTTAAAAGGCCATGCAGACGGTGTATTGTGTTGAATCATCCACATTAGCGGGGTCTAGTCCAGTACTAGTATTGCGAGCCCAGCCGGTGTTGCTAATGATCCGAACCGAGCCACTCAATCCATTGCCATCATCCATTTGCAAATCTAGCTGTTTAGCGAACTTACCCAAAATACCTTTTGAACAAGCTAAGTAAGTTCCGCTCACATTTGTAATCAAAGGAGTCAATGTCGGCTGGGAAACGCTTTCAATACCGATAAAACCGCCATCAGAATTGGTTGGCAAATAGGTGGTTGCAGAAATATCAGTGGATCCCGCAGCGAAGTTACCTCTGCGGACATGCTCCCAGAACATATAAGTTTCGGTGGCGTTGGCCGCGGTCATTGGTCCACTTTGACCATCTGTCCATGCGCCATCAATTCGTCCATCTCCATTGCCCGCTTTTACCGAACTGACATTGGTCACAGCCGCTGAGTCATCGCCGGGGATGCGCTTAAATCTGTCTTGATAGCCGTAAATGAATAAGGGAATGTTGCGGAAGTCGGTCGCCATGTTCTTAACCTTGGCGCTATTGATCAACTCCTGCCCCTTTAAAACCCCCCCCAGCAATAGGCCAATAATGACCAGCACGATGGCGATTTCAACAAGGGTGAAGCCTGTTTGTTTGCTGCGCATTGTGTTCTCCTGAAAAGGTATTCTTGTAGCAACTCTCAGCATTTATTGTGCCATATGCCTTTGGTGGTAAAACAAGGTTATTTCGTGACTTATTCAGCACATGGCTGTCGAGAAATCGACGGTTATGTTGAAAGCTCGTCAATGGGGCTTCGTCTGGCGCAGGTATACTTCGCTTTTCCGTCAGGGGGTTCTGACAACTTCTTCACTATCTGACTCAATTCCATTATGTGGTTTCGCAATGTAAGAGCCTACCGGCTTGACGCCGGTTGGGCATATGATTTTGCCGCGCTCACGGCGCTGTTGGATAAAGCCCGTTTTCAACCCTGTGGCGCCACGGATATGCAAAGCCATGGTTGGGTGCCCCCCCGTGGTGAAGAAGGGGAAATGGTGGTTTCTGTCGGCGGACATCAGTTGATTGCGCTTGGTACCGAGCAGAAACTTCTTCCCGGTTCGGTGGTGCGTCAGTATGTGGCCGCTCGGGTAGAGGAGTTGGAGGCTCGTCAGGGTTACAAACCCGGCCGGGGGCAGTTAAGGGAAATTCGTGAACAGGTGACGGCGGAGTTGCTGCCCCGGGCATTCGTTCGCCGTCGCTTGACCTACGTCTGGATTGACCCGGTGGGGCGGTGGTTGGGTATCGATGTCGCCAGTGCCGCGAAGGCTGATGAAGTGGTGGAGCAGTTGAAATTGGCTCTTGACGCTTTGCCCTTGTTGCCCTTGCGTACTGCTTTGTCTCCATCTGCGGCGATGACCCAGTGGCTGGCCGAGGGCGATGGACCTGCTGGATTTTCTATTGATCGGGATTGCGAGTTACGATCCCAGGCGGAGGAGGGGGCTACTGTGCGCTATACCCGCCATGCCTTGGATGTGGACGAGGTGCGTTCCCATCTTGCTGCGGGCAAAAAGGCAACCCGGTTGGCGATGACTTGGGCGGACCGTGTTTCGTTCGTCTTGACCGAGGACATGCATGTGAAACGCTTGGCTTTTTTGGATGTGCTCAAAGAGCAGGCTGAGCAGCAGTCTGGTGATGCAGGAGAAACATTTGAAGCTGACTTCGCCATCATGGCCGGTGAATTTTCCAGATTCCTGCCGGATTTGATTGCCTCCCTTGGCGGTGAAACCAAGGTTTGAGTTGGCGAGGTTTGCCGAATAAAAAAAGCCTGTCTTACGACAGGCTTTTTGCTTGTAAGCGCACCAGAATCCGTGCTTACTTTTTCTTCTTGCCAGCAACCGCAGTCTTGAAGCCCGCGCCAGCGGTGAACTTCGGTACGGTGGTGGCGGGAATCTTGATCGATGCGCCGGTCTGGGGGTTCTTGCCGGTACGGGCGGCGCGCTTGGCAGACTTGAAAGTGCCAAAGCCAACCAGGGTAACGGTATCGCCCTTGGAGACGGCCTTGACAACGGCATTGATGATGCCATCCAGAGCCTTGCCGGCGGCAGCCTTGCTGATGTCAGCTTCTTTTGCAGCGATTTCGATCAGTTCCGCTTTATTCATATCACTTCCTTTCCAGTTGGTGAAGGCCACATGACCTGAATTCGATTTTAACCACGTATTGTCGGGCTGTGGCAAGTGGTCTATGCGAAATTCCGCACCCCGAGTGGGTTGGCGAGGGGTGTGTGGCGCAAAAAGGCGTGTGGCGGGCGTTTCAGGGCGGTGCTCGAGTGTTTTCATTGACCCCCTTGGCGGGGGACAGATAGAATCTGGCGCTTTCTCTTGTGGATGAGTTGGATTCCAATCCCATGAAGCGACGCCTTGTTATCGGCAACTGGAAGTTGAATGGCCGTCTAGCGGCTAATTTGAGTCTGTTGGATGCGATACGCAATGGGTTATCCAGGATCGCAACGGGAACTCAGCTCGCGGTTTGCGTTCCCCATGTCTATATTCCTCAAGCACGGGCCGTGTTGAATGGTTCTGCTGTAGCGTGGGGCGGGCAGGATGTATCGGCTTTCGGAGAGGGCGCCTACACCGGAGAGGTTGGCGCTGGGATGTTGGTGGATTTGGGTTGTGGTTATGTCTTGATCGGGCATTCCGAGCGCCGAACCTTGTTCGGGGAGCGGGACGCGGATGTTGCGGTCAAGGTAAAGCGTGCCTTGTCGGCAGGCCTGGTTCCGGTGGTGTGTGTGGGGGAGTCCCTTGCGGAGCGCGAGTCCGGAAGCATGGCTGATGTTGTGCTGCGCCAGTTGAATGCGGTGATTGAGCACTGTGGTGTCGGAGCGGTGGGGCGGTTTGTCGTTGCCTATGAGCCCGTGTGGGCGATTGGTACTGGGTTGACGGCAAGTCCCGCCCAGGCTCAGGAGGTGCATGCCTTGATCAGGGCGCGTCTGGCTGAGGTGGGTGGGCCCGTTGCATCGAGGGTGCCCATCCTTTATGGCGGCAGTGTCAAGCCGGAAAGCGCAGCGCGGTTGTTTGCGGAACAAGATGTGGATGGTGGATTGATTGGGGGGGCGTCGTTGAACGCCTCCGATTTCCTGGCGATATGTGCCGCTTGATTTTGATTAGGGGTTTTTGAGATGGCGTTCTTGCATTCCTTGGTTTTGACGATTCACATCCTGGTGGGGGTTGGTGTGATCGTGCTGGTGCTGCTTCAGCATGGGAAGGGTGCCGATATGGGCGCTGCTTTCGGCAGTGGGGCATCCGGTAGCCTGTTTGGTGCAACCGGGTCGGCGAACTTTTTGTCGCGTGCCACTGCGGTATTGGCGGCGGTTTTTTTTGCTACAAGCTTGGGCTTATCCTATATGGCGAACAGCCGTGAAAAGACCTCCGGCAGTGTGATGGACGCAGTGCAAACGGTTCCTGCCACGCCCGCTGAGGGCCAGGCTCCGGCGGCACCTGCGGCAGATTCCAAGGCCAAGGATGTGCCGAAATAAGTTTGCGCGTTCTTGAGAGAAAAAGCCCCTATTGCTGTGCATCAATGGTATGATGCGCGCCGCCCTTAAAGCCCTTAGGGGCGCGGAAAAGCCGACGTGGTGAAATTGGTAGACACGCTATCTTGAGGGGGTAGTGGCGAAAGCTGTGCGAGTTCGAGTCTCGCCGTCGGCACCAGACAAAGTTGTCTTCGTGTTGTTCCTTTCAATCGGGTTGGGAATTGATCTGCGGTTCGCTCCGCTCTGGTTATGCTGGAAAACTACTTCCCCGTTCTCGTCTTTGCTGTAGTCGGATTAGTATTCGGCTGCGTCCCCCTTCTGCTCGGCCGTATTCTCGCGCCGCATAATCCTGACAGTGAAAAGATATCCGCCTATGAGTGCGGGTTCGAAGCCTTCGAGGATGCGCGTATGCAGTTCGATGTGCGCTACTACCTGATCGCCATTATTTTCATCCTGTTCGATCTGGAAATCGCCTTTCTTTTCCCCTGGGCCACGATCTTTAAGGAGATTGCCGGTACGGCGTCGGTAAAGATGTTCGGCTTTGTTGAAATGCTGGTTTTCCTTGCTGTCCTGGTCGTCGGCTATATATATGCCTGGGCCAAGGGCGCGTTGGACTGGGAATAAAGATCATGAGTATTGAAGGTGTTCTCCAGGAGGGTTTTGTTACCACCACGCTGGACAAGCTCATCAACTGGACACGTACCGGTTCCCTGTGGCCCATGACCTTCGGTTTGGCCTGTTGCGCGGTGGAGATGATCCATGTGGGTTGCTCCCGTTACGATCTGGATCGTTTTGGTTCGTTTTTCCGTCCCAGTCCTCGTCAGTCCGATGTGATGATCGTGGCGGGTACGTTGACCAACAAGATGGCGCCCGCGCTGCGCAAGGTTTATGACCAGATGCCCGAGCCCCGTTGGGTGATTTCCATGGGGTCCTGTGCCAATGGTGGCGGTTATTACCATTATTCCTACTCGGTGGTGCGCGGTTGTGATCGCGTTGTGCCGGTGGATATTTATGTGCCCGGTTGTCCTCCCACTGCTGAGGCCTTGATCTACGGAGTCATTCAACTCCAGAACAAGATCCGCCGTACCAACACCATCGCCCGCTAAGAGGACACCACGAGCATGAGTTCCAGGCTTGAAAAGCTGCGCGAAAGTTTGCAAACCATTCTGACGGGCCGTATTCAGGAGCCTGTTCTAGCGCTGGGCGAGTTGACTATCGAGGTTGCTGCCGCCGATTATCTGCAAGTGGCCTTGACGCTGCGCGACCATGCCGATCTGCGCTTTGAGCAGTTGATCGATTTGTGCGGAGTGGATTACTCCGGCTATGCGGGCTGGACCGGCAAGCGTTTCGCTGCGGTCAGCCACCTCATGTCCGTGGCCAACAACATCCGTTTGCGCCTTCGGGTTTTTGCCGAGGACGATACATTTCCGGTGTTGTCCTCCATCAATGATGTTTGGAACAGCGCTAACTGGTACGAGCGCGAGGCCTTCGATCTGTACGGCATCCACTTCGAGGGGCATAGCGACCTCCGTCGTATCCTGACCGATTACGGTTTTGTGGGACATCCTTTCCGCAAGGATTTCCCTGTTTCCGGTTACGTGGAAATGCGTTACGACACCGAGCAGAAGCGCGTCATCTATCAGCCGGTAACCATCGAGCCGCGGGAAGTGACGCCGCGCATCGTGCGTGAAGATAATTATGGTGGAGTAGGCGGCCGTGGCTGAAATTCGTAACTACACCCTTAACTTCGGTCCCCAGCATCCCGCCGCCCACGGCGTGCTGCGTCTGGTGCTGGAGCTGGACGGCGAAGTGATTGTGCGCGCCGACCCCCACATCGGCCTGCTGCACCGGGCCACCGAAAAACTCGCGGAAACCCGCACCTGGATTCAGTCCGTGCCCTATATGGACCGTCTCGACTATGTGTCGATGATGTGCAATGAGCACGCCTACTGCCTGTCCATGGAAAAAATGCTGGGCATCGAAGTGCCCGAGCGTGGTCAGTACATCCGTGTGTTGTTCGATGAAGTCACGCGGGTGTTGAATCACTTGCTCAACATCGGGACCCATGCCCTGGATATCGGCGCCATGGCGGTCATGCTCTATGCCTTCCGCGACCGTGAAGACCTGATGGACGCTTATGAGGCGGTGTCCGGTGCGCGTTTGCATGCGGCCTACTATCGTCCCGGCGGCGTTTATCGCGACTTGCCCGATCGCATGCCGAAATACGAAGTGAATCGTTTCAAGAATGCCGATACGGTTCGCAATCTCAACGAGGCCCGTCAAGGTTCCTTGTTGGATTTCCTGGAAGACTTCTGCGATCGCTTCCCGGCCTATATCGACGAATACGAAGAACTGCTCACCGATAACCGCATCTGGAAACAGCGTACGGTAGGTGTTGGCGTGGTGTCTCCGGAGCGCGCCCTGCAAATGGGTTTCACCGGTGCCATGTTGCGCGGCTCGGGCATCGAATGGGATCTGCGCAAGAAGCAGCCCTACGAGGTGTATGACCGTCTCGATTTCGATATCCCCGTCGGTGTCAATGGTGATTCCTACGATCGCTATCTGGTGCGGGTAGAGGAGATGCGCCAGTCCGTGCGCATCATGAAGCAGTGCATCGCGTGGTTGCGCGTAAATCCCGGCCCCGTTATCACCGACAACCACAAGGTGGCGCCGCCTGCCCGGGAAAAGATGAAGTCCAACATGGAAGAGCTGATCCATCACTTCAAGCTCTTCACCGAAGGCATCCATGTGCCCGCTGGCGAAGCCTATGCCGCCGTTGAGCATCCCAAGGGTGAGTTCGGTGTCTATCTGATTTCCGATGGGGCCAACAAGCCTTATCGCATGAAGCTGCGTGCTCCCGGTTTCGCTCATTTGGCAGCGCTGGATGAAATGGGCAAGGGGCACATGATTGCGGATGCCGTGACCATCATCGGCACCATGGACGTCGTGTTCGGCGAGATTGACAGGTAACCATGCTGAGCCAGGAATCCCTTCAGAAGATCGACCGCGAGGTCGCCAAGTATCCGGCGGAGCAAAAGCAATCCGCCGTGATGGCTGCGCTGGCCATTGCCCAGGACGAAAAGGGCTGGCTGTCCAAGGACGCTATCGAGTTCGTGGCCAAATATCTGGGCATGGCGCCCATGGCGGCTTATGAGGTTGCCAGCTTCTACAACATGTACGATCTGGCGCCGGTGGGCAAGTACAAGCTCACCGTGTGCACCAATCTGCCCTGCGCCCTGTCCGGCGGCGTTCATGCGGCCGAATACATCAAGCAGAAATTGGGCATCGATTTCAACGAAACCACCGCCGACGGCAAGTTCACTTTGAAAGAGGGCGAATGCCAAGGGGCTTGCGGCGATGCGCCGGTGGCGATCGTGAACAACAAACGTATGTGTTCCTTCCTCCATCCCGAGGCCATTGATCAACTGTTGTCGGAGCTCAAGTGAGATGGCGCTGATCGATACCATCAATCCCGTTCTCGCCGCAGGCTGGGGCAAGGGCGATGCCGGCTGGGGCATCAAGGAATACATGGCCCGCGGCGGTTACGAGGCCCTGCGCAAGGTGCTGACGGACAAGGTTTCTCCCGAGGACATCATCGCCACGGTGAAGGCTTCCGTTCTGCGCGGGCGCGGCGGTGCGGGCTTCCCCACGGGCCTCAAATGGAGCTTCATGCCCAAGGGAATCCCCGGCGACAAGTATGTGGTGTGCAACTCTGACGAAGGCGAGCCGGGCACCTTCAAGGATCGCGACCTGCTGCGCTTCGATCCCCATTCCGTGATCGAAGGCATGATCATCGCCGGCTACGCCATGGGTGCCGCCCGCGGTTACAACTATATCCACGGCGAGATTTTCGAGATTTACCAGCGCTTTGAAGAGGCACTGGACGAGGCCCGCGCCGCCGGCTTCCTCGGCGAGAACCTGCTTGGCTCCGGCTTCAACTTCGACCTATTCGCCCACCATGGTTATGGTGCCTATATCTGCGGCGAAGAAACCGGTCTGCTGGAATCCATCGAAGGCAAGAAGGGGCAGCCCCGTTTCAAGCCGCCGTTCCCCGCCAGTTTTGGCCTCTACGGTCGCCCCACCACCATCAACAACACCGAAACCTTCGCTTCCGTGCCTTTCATCCTGCGCATGGGCGGCGAGGCCTTCCTCAATTTAGGGAAGCCCAACAACGGCGGCACCAAGCTGTTCTCCGTGTCGGGCCATGTGAACAAGCCCGGCAACTATGAGATTCCCCTTGGCACGCCGTTCTCCAAATTGTTGGAAATGGCCGGCGGCATGCGTGGTGGCCGCAAGCTCAAGGCGGTGATTCCTGGCGGCTCTTCTGCTCCGGTATTGCCTGGCAACGTGATGATGGACTGCACCATGGATTACGACTCCATCGCCAAAGCCGGCTCCATGCTGGGTTCCGGCGCTGTCATCGTGATGGATGAAACCGTCTGCATGGTCAAGGCCTTGGAGCGGCTGTCCTATTTCTACTGGGAAGAATCCTGCGGCCAATGCACTCCCTGCCGCGAGGGCACGGGTTGGCTGTACAAGGTGGTCCATCGCATCGAGAACGGCCTCGGTCGTCCTGACGATCTGGATATCCTGCTCAGCATTACGCCCAAGATCATGGGGCGCACCATCTGCGCCCTCGGTGATGCGGCCTCTTTCCCGGTCAACAGCTTCGTCAAACACTTCCGGTCCGAATTTGAGCATCACATTGAGCACAAGCAATGCTTGGTGCCCAAGGATGTGCAATGGGCGGGCAGTACCTTCCACCGCAGTCCTCAGTCCTGATAGCCCGTCATGATAGAAATCGAAATCGACGGTAAACCGCTGCAAGTCGAAGACGGCAGCACCATCATGGATGCCGCCCACCAGGCCGGCACCTATATTCCCCATTTCTGCTACCACAAAAAATTGTCCATCGCGGCCAATTGCCGCATGTGTCTGGTGCAAGTGGAAAAGGCGCCTAAGCCCATGCCGGCCTGCGCTACGCCCGTTACCAACGGCATGAAAGTGTTCACCCATTCCGATCTGGCCCTCAGCGCCCAGGCCGGCGTGATGGAATTCCTCCTGATCAACCACCCCTTGGATTGTCCCATCTGCGACCAGGGCGGCGAATGCCAGTTGCAGGATCTGGCCGTGGGTTATGGCAACAGCCAATCCCGCTACGAAGAAGAAAAGCGCGTTGTTCCTGATAAAGATCTGGGACCGCTGGTGGCCACCGATATGACCCGGTGCATCAACTGCACGCGTTGTGTCCGTTTCACCCAGGAAATCGCCGGCTTCATGGAAATGGGCCAGGCTTTCCGCGGTGACCGTGCCGAAATCATGCCCTTCGTCGAGAGCACGGTGACCACCGAGCTTTCCGGCAACATCATCGACCTGTGCCCCGTCGGCGCGCTCACCTCCAAGCCTTTCCGTTTCTCCGCCCGTACCTGGGAATTGTCCCGTCGTAAGTCGGTGGCCGCCCATGACGGCCTGGGCAGCAACCTGATCGTGCAGACCAAGCACGACAAGGTGATGCGCGTCCTGCCCCTGGAAAACGAAGCTATCAACGAGTGCTGGTTGTCCGACCGCGACCGTTTTTCCTACGAAGCCCTCAATTCCGAGCAACGCCTGACCAAGCCCATGGTGAAGCAGGGCGGCGAGTGGAAGGAAGCCGAGTGGAACGTGGCCCTGGACTACGTTTCCCACGCCCTGCGCGACGTGGTCAAGACCCACGGCGCTGACGCGGTGGGTGCCTTGGTCAGCCCCAACGCCACCCTTGAGGAAATGACCCTGGCCGGAAAACTCATGCGCGGCATGGGGTCCGACAACATCGATTTCCGTCTCCGTCAGGTCGATTTCAGCGCCGACGGCAAGCGTGCCGGTACGCCTTGGCTGGGCATGAAGATCGCCGACCTGTCCAAGCTGGATCGCGTGCTGGTGGTGGGTTCCTTCCTGCGCAAGGAACATCCTTTGCTAGCCCAGCGCCTGCGCCAGGCCGCCAAGCGCCTGACCCAGGTCAGCGTGCTCCACGCCAGCGACGACGATCTCTTGATCAAGTTGTTCGCCAAGGCCATCGCCAAACCTTCCCAACTGCCGGCCGTGTTGGCTCAGGTGGTCAAGGCGGCCGCCGAAATCAAGGGAGTGGCAGTGGATTCCGCCGTGGCCGGCGTCACCGTCAGCCCGGCGGCAAAGAAAATCGCCGAAAGCTTGGCATCCGCCCGCAACGGCGCTGTGCTGCTTGGCAACTTCGCCCAACAGCACCCCAAGGCCGCTACCCTGCAAGCGCTGGCTCAGCTGCTTGCCCAGATCACCGGCGTCAAGGTCGGCCTGTTGGCGGAAGCCGCCAACAGCGTCGGCGGCTATGTAGCCAAGGCTCTGCCGCAACAAGCAGGACGTAATGCCGCCCGCCTGTTGAGCGAGCCCCGTCAGGCTTACCTGCTGCTGGGCGTCGAGCCCGAGCTGGATAGTGCCGATGGTCGCGCCGCCGTGGCCGCACTCAAGCAGGCCAAGACCGTGGTGGTGATGTCTCCCTTCAAGTCTGCCGCTGCCATGGAATACGCCGATGTGCTGCTGCCGGTGTCCCCTTTCTCGGAAACTTCCGGCACCTTCGTCAATGCCGAAGGCCGTGTGCAGAGTTTCTACGCAGTAACCAAGCCCCTGGGCGAAACCCGTCCGGCTTGGAAGGTGCTGCGTGTGCTGGGCAATCTGCTGGAAGTGTCCGGTTTCGATTACAACAGCAGTGAAGAAGTGCGGGACGAAATCCTCGGCGGGAAGCCGGAGTTTGTTTCCGGTCTGGACAACGGCGTTTCCGGCGTGTCCATCGACCTGGCTGCTGGCGACCAATTGGAACGGGTTGCCGATGTGCCCCTTTATTTTGTCGATGCCCTGACCCGGCGTGCCCCCAGCCTTCAAGCGACCCCCGATGCGGCGGCGCCCCAGGCACTACTGAACGCAGCCACATTGAGCAGTTTCGGCATCGCCGAAGGCGGGCAAATCGTGGTCAAGCAAGGGGAGGGCAGCGTCAAGCTGACCGTCGGGCTCGACGCCGGCATCGCCGACAACACGCTGCGTATCGCGGCTGCCCATGCCGATACCATGGCCCTGGGTGCCATGTTCTCTGCACTGACGGTGGAGAAGGCTTGATGAACGAAATCATTCAAACCGGACAAGCCTTCTTCGGGCCCCTGTGGCCCGTGGTGTGGACCCTGGTCAAGATCGTCGGCATCCTCGCGCCCCTGTTGGGTGGCGTCGCCTACCTGACGTTGGCGGAGCGCAAGGTGTTGGCATGGATGCACATCCGGGTCGGTCCCAACCGCGTCGGTCCCCTGGGATTGTTGCAACCCCTGGCTGACGGCGTGAAGCTGATCTTCAAGGAAATCATCATCCCCGCCCGGGCCGACAAGAAGTTGTTCTTCCTCGGCCCCATCCTGGCCATGGCGCCGGCTTTGGCTGCCTGGGCCATCGTTCCCTTCTACAAGGGATGGGTGCTGGCCAATGTGGATGCCGGGGTACTGCTGGCCCTGGCCATTACTTCCTTCGGCGTTTACGGTGTCATCATCGCCGGCTGGGCCTCCAACTCCAAGTATCCCTTCCTTGGCGCCATGCGGGCCGCCGCCCAGATGGTGTCCTATGAGGTTTCCATGGGCTTGGCGCTCATCGTCGTCCTGATGGTTTCCAATAGCCTCAACCTGACTGAGATCGTGGAAGGCCAGATGAAGGGGATCTTCGCCAGCCATGGCGTGGACTTCCTGTCCTGGAACTGGCTGCCCCTGCTGCCCATGTTCCTGGTGTACCTGATCTCCGGTGTGGCGGAAACCAACCGTGCACCCTTCGACGTGGTGGAAGGCGAGTCGGAAATCGTGGCCGGCCACATGATCGAATACTCAGGCATGTCCTTCGCACTGTTCTTCTTGGCCGAATACGCCAACATGATGCTGGTGTCGGCCATGACCGCGATTTTCTTCCTTGGCGGCTGGTCTTCGCCCCTCAGCGCCCTGGCGGACTTGCCCGTGATCGGTCCCGTGTTCTGGAACGGTTTCCACTGGCTGGCCTTGAAGATGGCAGCGTTCCTGTTCTTCTTCCTGTGGATACGCGCCACCTTCCCCCGTTACCGTTACGACCAGATCATGCGTCTGGGTTGGAAAGTTTTTGTCCCCCTGTGCCTGGTGTGGATCCCGGTCATCGGTGTGTGGATGATGTCTCCCCTCAACATCTGGAAGTGAGATAGGAATTATGGGAGCCAGGGATTTCATCGGTAGCCTGTTCCTCAAGGAACTGATCAAGGGCATGGCCATCACCGGCCGCTATCTGTTCGCCCGAAAAATTACCGTTCTCTACCCGGAAGAGAAGACGCCCGCGTCCAACCGTTTCCGCGGCCTGCACGCCCTGCGCCGCTACCCCAACGGGGAAGAGCGCTGTATCGCTTGCAAGCTGTGTGAGGCCGTTTGTCCTGCCATGGCCATTACCATCGAGTCCGCCCAACGGGATGACGGCAGCCGCCGTACCACCCGTTACGACATCGATCTGACCAAGTGCATCTTCTGCGGTTTCTGCGAGGAAGCCTGTCCAGTGGACGCCATCGTCGAGACCCGCGTGTTCGAATACCACGGCGAAGAGCGGGGCGATCTGTATTACACCAAGCAGATGCTGTTGGCCAACGGGGACCGCTACGAGCCCCAGATTGCGGCCGATCGTGAAGCCGACGCCAAGTTCCGGTAAGACGCCATGGAATTCAAGACCCTACTTTTTTATGTGTTCTCGGTGGTGATGCTGTTCGCCGGCCTGCGTGTGATCACTGCACGCAACCCGGTACATGCGGTGCTCTACCTTGTGCTCGCCTTCTTCAACGCCTCGGGCATTTGGTTCCTGCTCCAGGCCGAATTTCTCGCCATCGCCCTTTTGGTGGTGTATGTCGGCGCAGTGATGGTGCTGTTCCTGTTCGTGGTGATGATGCTCGACATCAACATTGAAACCCTGCGCAAGGGCTTCTGGAGCTACCTGCCTTTCGGTGCGGCCATCGGTCTGCTGATGGTGGTGGAGATGGCGCTGGTGCTGGTGGGCCGTTATTTCAGCCTGGCTGCATTGCCTGAGCCCGAAGTGGTGGCCGGCTACAGCAACACCAAGGAACTGGGCCGCGCCTTGTTCACCGACTATGTCTATCCTTTTGAATTGGCTTCCGTGATCCTGCTGGTGGGCATCATCGCCGCCGTGCTGCTGACCAACCGCAAGCGCAAGGATTCCAAGGCCATGAATCCCTCCGATCAACTGGTGGTCAAGCGCAATGATCGTCTGCGCATCGTCAAGATGGAATCCTTCCAGGAGCCCGTTGCCGAGCCATCCGCTGACGAAGGCAAGGGAGCCTAACCATGTTGAGCCAATCTCTTTCCCTCTCCCACTATTTGGTGCTTGCTGCCGCGCTGTTTTGCATCGGTGTCGTCGGCATCTTCCTCAACCGGAAAAACCTGATTGTGCTGTTGATGGCCATCGAATTGATGTTGCTGGCGGTGAACCTGAACTTCGTGGCGTTCTCCCACTACCTCCACGATACGGCGGGGCAACTTTTCGTGTTTTTCATCCTGACCGTTGCGGCGGCCGAATCGGCCATCGGCCTCGCCATCCTGGTGGTGCTGTTCCGCAATCTTTCGACCATCAATGTGGAAGACCTGGATAGCCTGAAGGGCTAAGGTAGAAGACAAAGAATGGATATGCAGACAATCTACCTGCTGGTACCCCTGGCTCCGCTGTGCGGCGCCATTCTCGCCGGTTTGTTCGGCAAGGCCATCGGCCGCGCCGGCGCCCATACCGTGACCATCCTCGGTGTGGCTGTGGCCTTTGTCCTTTCCCTGGTGGTGTTCCAGGATGTCCAGGCCGGCCATACCTATAACGGCACGGTTTACACCTGGCTGCAGTCCGGCGGCCTGTCCCTGCAAGTCGGCTTCCTGATCGACAAGCTGACCGTGATGATGATGCTGGTGGTGACCTTCGTTTCCTTGATGGTGCATATCTACACCATCGGTTACATGGCGGAAGATCCCGGCTATCAGCGCTTCTTCAGCTACATCTCCCTGTTCACCTTTTCCATGTTGATGCTCGTCATGAGCAACAACTTCGTCCAGTTGTTCTTCGGCTGGGAAGCCGTAGGTCTGGTGTCCTACCTGCTGATCGGCTTCTGGTATACCCGCCCTACCGCCATCTACGCCAACCTGAAGGCCTTTCTGGTGAATCGCGTGGGCGACTTCGGTTTCCTGCTGGGCATCGGCTTGGTGGCTGCCTACGCGGGTAGCCTGAACTACGCCGATGTATTCGCCGTCAAGGACCAATTGGCTGCTCAGCTCTTCCAGGGAACCAATTGGTCCCTGATCACCGTGATCTGCGTCTGCCTGTTCATTGGTGCCATGGGCAAGTCCGCCCAGGTGCCTTTGCATGTTTGGCTGCCGGATTCCATGGAAGGCCCGACCCCGATCTCCGCCCTGATCCACGCTGCCACGATGGTGACCGCCGGTATCTTCATGGTGACGCGCATGTCGCCCCTGTTCGAACTGTCGGATGCGGCCCTGTCCTTCGTGCTGGTGATCGGTGCCACCACGGCCTTGTTCATGGGCTTCCTCGGCCTGATCCAGAACGACATCAAGCGGGTCGTGGCCTATTCCACCTTGTCGCAGTTGGGTTACATGACCGTGGCCCTGTGGGTTTCCTCCTAC
>RXJP01000149.1 GCA_003963315.1 Rhodocyclaceae bacterium
ATCGCGCTTGCTGGAATACCAGTCGTCCCGCTGTATGTCGTCGCCCTCGCCGGCGATCACCGAGCAGGACAGGTAATGGCGGGAAGTGGCGAAGCCGTCGAGGAAGCCCAGGCTGTTGGCGGAGACGAAATGGGACTGCTGGATCGACACGCTGGCCCCTTCCGAATTGCTGATGCGGGGACTGACGGCGAAGGCGGCCTGCTCACAACGGCGGGCCAGTTCGATGGCCTCTTCCACGGAGATGCGCCAGGGATGGTAGAGGTCCAGGTCCATGGGGGCCTGGGCCAGCAGCTTGGCGTCGGGCAGGCCGGCGCAATCGTCTTCGGCGGTAAAGCGGGCGATGGACAGGGCCGCATCCACGGTGGCCTTGAGGGCATCCACGGAAAAATCGGAAGTACTGGCATGGCCGCGGCGCTGGCCCATATAGACGGTAACGCCGATGCCTTTGTCGCGGTTGTATTCGATGGTTTCCACTACATCCCGGCGCACGGTGACGGACTGGCCGAAGCCTTCGGAAACATCCACCTCGCAGGCGCTGGCGCCCTTCTGGGCGGCATGGTCGAGGACTTGTCGGGCAAGGGAACGTAGATGATCCTGGTCGTAGCTGAATTCGGAAGCGGACATGGTTTTAGTGGCGGTAGCGTCTGGGTTGGCAGCGGGCGAAGCCTATAATCATACCCGTGGATACCAAACTCTTAGACCAAGACGACCTCCCCGAGGACGCCAACGCCAACCTTGACGACAACCCCGAAGCCCTGCGCTGGGAGGAGAATCGTCGCGGCCCCACCAGCAGCGCCCCCAGCAAGTCCCGCAAGAAGCGCGACGTGGAGGCTTTGCAGGATTTAGGCGTGCAACTGGTGGCGCTCTCCACCGACCGCTTGAAAAAAATCAATCTGCCGGACAACCTGCGTGAAGCCGTGCGCGACGCCCAGCGCATCAGCGCCCACGGCGCCCGGCGGCGGCAGTTCCAATTGATCGGCAAGTTGATGCGGGAGATCGACCCGGCCCCCATCCAGGAGGCCCTGGACGAGATCAACGGCGTTTCCGCCGCGGCCACGGCGCGCCTGCACGCCCTCGAGCGGCTGCGCACCCGCCTGCTGGAAGACGAGCAGGTGCTGGGCGAGATCATGGCCAGCTATCCCCAGGCGGACATGAAGCAACTGCGGCAGTTGCGGCGCAATGCCCTCAAGGAGCAGGAGCTACACAAGCCGCCCAAGGCCTTCCGGGAAATCTTCCGGGTGCTGAAAGAATTGCAAAACCATGTCGCCCCTGAGCCCGAGTCTGAAGAGGATGGGGACGACTGAGGCAAAGCAGCGAAGGAACCACCAAGGGCGCCAAGAACACGAAGGTGCACCAAGAAAACCTGCAATGTCCTTTTTCTGTCTATAACAGTTTCTTGGGAAACACTGAATAAGTCCAAATGCGTCGTGCCCGCGAAAGCGGGAATCCAGGTTTTTCAAACAATTGCTGGATCGCCGCTTTCGCGGGGATGACTTAATAAGGGTTTCCCTTGATTTTCCTTGGTGCTGCTGGGTGCCCTGGGTGATTTCATTTCCGCCAATCACCATCACTCCCGGCAGCGGATCGGCTTCAAAGGAATGTCCATGAAAGACGAACTCATTATCGGCCTGGTGTCCATCTCCGACCGGGCCTCGTCGGGTATCTACGAAGACAAGGGCTTACCCGCCCTGCAGGAATGGTTCGGCGCGGCCTTGGCCTCGCCCTGGCGCATGGAAGCGCGGCTGATTCCCGACGAGCAGGTGGTGATTGAACACACCTTGATCGAACTCTGCGACACCCTGGGCTGCCATCTGGTGCTCACCACTGGCGGCACCGGTCCCACGCCGCAGGATGTGACGCCCGAGGCCACCCTGGCCGTGGGCGACAAGGTGATGCCCGGTTTCGGCGAACAAATGCGGCAGATTTCCCTGCACTTCGTGCCCACCGCCATCCTCTCGCGACAAACCGCAGTGATCCGCGGCAAGAGCCTGATCCTCAATCTGCCGGGGCAACCCAAATCCATCAAGGAAACCCTGGAAGGGGTGAAGGACGCCGAAGGCAAACAGCGGGTACCTGGCATCTTCGCCGCGGTGCCCTATTGCCTAGACCTGATCGGCGGCCCCTACGTGGAAACCCACGAGGCAGTGGTGAAGGCTTTCCGCCCCAAGTCGGCGGTCCGTCCGCCGCAATAATCCCGCGACGAAGGCCCGGCGAAACTAGCCGATCTCGGCCACCTGATACCGGCCCACCAGGAAATCCTCCCCCTGGGCCAGGATGACGCCCGGCCTGAGCTTGGCCTGGCTGCCATCGCAAGTCACCACCACCGGCATGAAGTCTTCCCACAGGGCGGGGTCGATCAACAAGCGGGCTTCGTCACCCACGCTCAGGGCGGCGTCCAGCAGGATGCCGTGATGGGTCTTGCCCAGGCACTCCACCGTCACGGCGCGGGGGCTTCTGCCCAGGGTTTCCACCCCCACCGCGCCGGTATTGTTGTTCTCCCGGCCGAAGCGTCGCACCACACCCACCAGCCAGTTGTCGCCGCCTTCGGGACGCATGCCCACCAACACGCCTACCTTGATCCAATCATTGGCCACCAGGGACACCTGGGCGCCCAGACCGCCCAGGCTGACGTCGTCGGCCACCCAGGTTTCACCCTCCTGGGTGCCGCTCTCGCCCTCGAGACGCAGGGCGATTTCCTTGCGGCCGTGGATCACCGCCAACAGGGATTTCACCTGGTGCCGGTCATGGTGACGCTGGGGTGGCGTAGGAGAGCAGCACAGGGCCAGGTGATCCAGGACGCGCACCAGGGTTTCCGCCGGATATTGCCCGCCCAAGGCCACGTCAGCGGGAACTTGGCCGGTCTGGGCGATGGTGGCGCGCAACATCTCCATGGCCTTGCCCGCAGCAGCGGTGCGGAAATAGCGCAGCCCCGGCGTAGGCACCGGGGGACGCAGCAGGCGCGAGGGCGGCTGGGCCTGGCCGGCATCCACCCAATAGACGTTCTCCGGACTACTCTCCGCCGTCAGCACAAAAAGCGACATGAAATGGGCCATCAGCCGCTCCGCCAGTTCGATCTCCAGGGGCAGCAGATTGTTCATGGAGGCGGCATGGAACACCAGCAGCTTCAGGTATTCCCGCTCGACGCTGGTCTCCCCTGGCCAATTGGCGTAGAGGGTGAGGGGGTGGGCCGCCACGCGGGCCTGGGCCGCCCGCAGATACGTGCAGCCGGCCGCCTGCCACAGCGCGCCCTCCACCGGGCCGTAGCGGAACTGCTCCCACTTCAAGAGCGCGCCGTAGGCATTGAGCAGGCGGGCGTAGAGCAAGGGCAGGAACAGCTTGTTGAGCAAGGCCTGGCCCTTGGGGTTGCCTTCGGCCCGCTCCAGACAGTTTTCATAGGCGGCGATGAGCTTGCGCCAGTAGCCGGTGGCGGTTTGCCAATAGCGGAACTCCTGGCTGCGGTTGCGTGCAGCGGTGAGGTACTCCCGCGCCAGGCGGCGGGCAGCCGCGGCCGCGGCATCGTCCAACTGCATGACCATCTCGGCACGGCGTTCCAGGGAAATGTTGTCGGCGTGGGGCAAGGGCTCCAGCCAGACGGACACGTCTTCCAGGGCCAGGACGGGATTGGCGCCGCCGGCCCGCAACACGGCATCCAGGGATTCCCGGGCCACCTTGGGATCCGCCAGGGGATGGTCGCCCCAATCCTTTTTGCCAAAGAGTCCGAGTAGCGCCATGGGTCAGCGGCTCCAGTCCTGAATAAGGTGCAGGCCCCAGGCGACGCCGAAGCCGGTAAGGTTGGAGCTTACCGCGCCCAGGCCGCCTTCGTTGCCGGAGGCCGACAAATCCATGTGCAGCCAAGGACGTTTGGCAGTGAAACGCTTGAGGAAACGGGCGGCGAGGATGTGGTCGGCTTCGCCCTCCATGGTGCATTGCTTGATGTCCGCCACCTTGGAGTCGAGGCCGGCTTCGTAGTCCTCGTCCATGGGGAAGACGCAAACCCGCTCGCCGCTGGCCCGACCGGCGGTGACGGCGAGCAGAGCCAGGGCTTCTTCGCTGGCGAAGACGCCGGAATAGCGGTTGCCCAGGGCGGTGTGCATGGAGCCGGTGAGGGTGGCGAAGTCGATCATCAGGTCGGGCTTTTTCTTCGCCGCCAAGGTCAGGGTATCGGCCAGCACCATGCGGCCCTCGGCATCGGTGTGCACCACTTCGATGGTGGTGCCGTCCAGGGCTGTGACGATGTCGTTCTGCATGAAGGCCCTGGGCGAGATGTGGTTGTGGGCGATGGCCAGCCAGGCATCCACCACCACCGGCAGCTTCAAGTCGCTGATCGCCTGGAACAGGCCCAGCACCACGGCGGAACCGTTCATGTCCTCGTGCATGCCCTGCATGTAGCGGGCGGGCTTGAGGTTGTGGCCGCCGGTATCGAAGCAGATGCCCTTGCCCACCAGGGCCACGGTTTGTTTCGCCCCCTTTGGGGCATAGCGCAGATGGACGATGGCGGCGTCCTCGTGGTCTGAGCCCTGGGCCACGGCGCAGAAGGCGCCGGCACCCATCTTCTTCAATTTCTTGAAATCGAATTCCTCCACGTGCCAACCCCTGTCCTTGGCCAGGGTGCGGATGCGTTTGCGGTAATCGGCGGGAGTGAGCTCGTTGGGCGGCAGGGCCGTCAAGCTGCGGGCAAGCGTATTGCCATCCGCCAGGGCCACGGCGGCGGCGAAGTCCCTTGCCGTCCCCGGACCGTGGTAATTCAGGGTGGACAGCGCCTTGGCGGCCTTCTTCTTGCGCGCCGGCAAGGCCGCGCCGTTGACCAGGGCGGCATACACCGCGTCCTGGGCTACCGCCGGGTCGACACCACCGTTAACCAGGGTCAGGTTTTTGGGGGTTTCCTCCAGCAACAGCATCACGGCCTTGCGCAAGGCCGTCAGCCGCTCGAAGCGGGGTTTACTGCTGTCCACCTGCACCAGCACCATGCGCCCGCCATCGGGCAGATCCAAGGCCTGGGGGGTCTTGGCCAGGTCCGTCACCTTGGCGTCGCGGCGGGCCAGCACCGCCCGCCACTGGGCCAGGGCCGGCAGTTTCGCCGGCAGTTCCTTGCCCGCGGGCAGCAGCCAGAGTTGATGGCTGCTGTCTTTCGTTTCAGGGACAAAGCCGTGGCAATTCAGCGTCGCGATGGGCATGGCGGTCCAGTGGGGTTGGTTGCGTTTAGCGTTTACAATTCCAGTCGATTATACGTTTCGGGAACCATCCCCCATGAAGCAGTACCTTGACCTGATGCGCCATGTCCTGGCCCATGGCCATGAGAAGTCCGACCGCACCGGCACCGGCACCCGTTCGGTGTTCGGTTATCAAATGCGCTTCAACCTGGCAGAGGGTTTCCCGTTGCTCACCACCAAGAAGCTGCACACCCGCTCCATCATCCACGAGCTGCTGTGGTTCCTCAAGGGCGAGACCAACATCCGCTATCTGAAGGAAAATGGCGTCTCCATCTGGGACGAGTGGGCCGATGCCGAAGGCAACCTGGGCCCGGTATACGGCCACCAGTGGCGTCACTGGCCGAAGAAGGATGGCGGTGAGATAGACCAGATTACGCAACTGATCGAAGGTCTGAAAAAGAATCCGGATTCCCGCCGCCACATCGTCAGCGCCTGGAACCCCACCGACATCCCGGACATGAAGCTACCCCCTTGCCACGCCTTGTTCCAGTTCTATGTGGCCGGCGGCAAACTCTCCTGCCAGCTCTATCAACGCAGCGCCGACATCTTCCTCGGCGTGCCCTTCAACATCGCTTCGTATGCGCTGTTCACCCTGATGGTGGCCCAGGTCTGCGGCTACCACCCCGGCGAATTCGTCTGGACCGGCGGCGACTGCCATCTGTATTCCAACCACATGGAACAGACCGCGCTGCAATTGTCCCGCGAACCCCGCGCCCTGCCCACCCTGAAGATCAACCCCGAGGTGAAGGATATCTTCTCCTTCCGCTTCGAGGACTTCACCCTCGAAGGCTACGACCCCCATCCCCACATCTCCGCACCGGTGGCGGTGTAATGGCCCACGCGCTCACCACCTCCCGCGCCTGGGCGGAGCTTGAGGCCCATGCGTCGCGCTTGAAGCCAACGCATCTACGGGAGCTGTTCGCCGCCGACGATGATCGTTTCGGACGTTTTTCCTTGGAAGTGGGCGATCTGCTGGCGGACTTTTCCAAGCAACGCATCACCACCGAAACCCTCGCCCTGTTGCAAGACCTCTGGCGCGCCGCCGAGGTGACGCAATGGACGACACGGCTGCGCCAGGGGGAAGCCATCAACCACACCGAGCACCGTGCCGTGCTCCACCACGCCCTGCGCCACAGCGGCGACGAACCTATCCTGCTCGAAGGCAAGGATGTCATGCCCGATGTGCGGCGGGTGCTGGGGCAGATGGAAGAGTTCTGCAACCGGGTGTTGTCGGGGGATTGGAAAGGCGCCAGCGGCGAACGCATCCGCGACGTGGTGAACATCGGCATCGGCGGTTCCGACCTGGGAGGCAAGATGGCCAGCCAGGCGCTGTCGGTGTTCCACGTACCGGAAGTCAAGGTGCATTACGTCTCCAACCTGGACGGCGCCCACTTGGCCACCACCCTGGCCGGGTTGCATCCGGCCAGCACCCTGTTCATCGTCGCCAGCAAGACATTCACCACCCAGGAAACGATGCAGAACGCCCAGTCGGCGCGGGACTGGCTGGTGCGCAAGCTGGGTGAGAAGGCAGTGGCGCACCACTTCGTCGCCGTGTCCACCAACCACCAAGCCGTGGCCAAATTCGGTATTGCCCCGGCTAATGTGTTCGAATTCTGGGACTGGGTGGGCGGCCGTTTCTCCCTGTGGTCGGCCATCGGCCTGCCCTTCGCCCTGTCCGTGGGTTTCGCCAACTTCCGCCGCTTCCTGGCCGGCGCAGAAGCTATGGATAGGCACTTCTTCGAGACACCGGTGGAACGCAACCTGCCCGCCCTGTTGGCCCTGCTGGAAGTGTGGAACACCAACTTCCTCGGCGCGGCCACCCGGGTGTTGCTGCCCTATACCCAATCCCTGGAAATCCTGGTGAGCTATCTGCAACAGTTGGAGATGGAATCCAATGGCAAGCAGGTGGACCGGGACGGCGCGGCGGTGAGCTACGCCACCGCCCCCATCCTCTGGGGCGAATCGGGCAGCAACGGCCAGCACGCCTTCTACCAGCTCATCCACCAGGGTGGCAGCCTGATCCCCTGCGAATTCCTCGCCCTGCGGGAAGCGGACTATCCCCTGCCCGGCCACCAGGAAAAACTCCTGGCCAACTGCTTCGCCCAAAGCGAAGCCCTGATGCGGGGCAAGACCGTGGCCGAAGTCCGCGCTGAAATGCACGAGGCCGGGCTTTCCGCCGAGGCGATTGACGAGCTCTCCCCCTATCGCGTTTTCCCCGGCAACCAGCCGTCCACCACCTTGTTGCTGTCCCGCCTGGATCCCTACACCCTGGGGCAGCTTGTCGCCCTCTATGAACACAAGGTGTTCGCCCTGGGCATCCTGTGGAACCTCAACAGCTTCGACCAGTGGGGTGTGGAATACGGCAAGCAATTGGCCCATAAGCTCCTCCCCATCCTCGAAGGCAAGGCGCCCATGGCGGGCCTGGACAGCTCCACCGCCGGCCTCATCGCCGCCTGCCGCAAGAAATGACAAAGCCCGGCCTGACCCTGATCGCCGCCGTGGCGAAGAACGGCGCCATCGGCAAGGACAACCGCCTGCTCTGGCAATTGCCGGAAGACATGCGCCACTTCCGCGAAACCACCCGAGGTGCCGCCGTGGTGATGGGACGCAAGACCTGGGAATCGCTGCCGGAAAAATTCCGCCCCCTGCCCGGACGCCGCAATGTGGTCGTCACCCGCCAGGCCGGCTATGCGGCTCCCGGTGCTGACCTGGCCCATAGCCTGGAAGACGCTCTTGAAAAGGCGGGGGGTGGCACTATTTTTATCATCGGCGGTGCAGAGCTCTACGCCCAAGCTCTGCCCATGGCACAAACCCTGATCCTGACCGAGGTGGACCTCAGTCCCGAGGCCGACGCCTGGTTTCCATCCATCCCTGCCGCGGAATGGCGGGAAAGCCGGCGGGAAACCCGGGTCAGCGAAACGGGGCTGACCTTTGCCTTCGTCACCTACGAACGCACCTAGAAATAGAGGAGTACCAAATGTCGGGACATCACTTCCATGTTCACGGTCCCCACGATCACGCGGTGGAACATGCCGCCCACGGTGATAGCCATGGCGATGACAATTTCGCCTCGCGAATCGCGGTGATGACCGCCCTGCTATCCACCATCGGCGCCCTCTTCGGTTATATGGGCGGCGCCACGCAAAACGACGCCATGCTGCACAAGAACAGCGCGGCGATCAAAAAAACCGAAGCTTCCAATCAGTGGAATTACTACCAGGCCAAAAGTAACAAACAGAATCTGGCGGAGCTGGCTGTCGCCCTGAATTCAGGAGCGGACAAGGAACACTACGCACAGGAAGCCGCCCGTTACAAGGCGGAAAAAGAAGAGATCAGGCTGAAAGCGGAAGCCCTGGAAGAGGAAGTGAAGGAATTCGACCATCACAGTGAGGAGGCCATGCACCTCCACCATCGCTGGGCTCAGGCCATGACCGCGGTACAGGTGGCCATTTCCCTCGCTGCCATCACCTTGCTCACCCGCAAACGCTGGCTGTTCTGGGGCGCCTGGGGCGCCAGCGGCATCGGCGCGGCGTTAGCCCTTGCTGCCTTGATGCACTTTTAATTCGCGAGGAACCTCGGCCTTGGGCAGGTCGTCGGGCCGTTCGGCCCGTTGGCACTTGCCCACATCGCAGCATCCGAGGTCCAGGCACATGGGCAGTCCGGTGAACGCGCAATAGTCCGCCACCATGTGCTGCAACTGTTTTTCCCCATCGGGATCGTAGACCAGGTCCAAGGCGGCCTTGAGCGCCTCAATCATTTCCTTGGCACGGCGGGCGGCAGCCTGACTGTCTTGCGTCGTGGCAACAGCCCCATCCGCAACGCCGGATCCAGGCTTGTTATTGTCCGCATTGTTTTCCATGGGAGTCCTCCCACCATTCCTCAACAGTCGAGGGGAAGACTATGCATGCATATCCGTTTGGAATCAATTAGGCGAAAGTCATATGACTTTCGCCATAGCCGCCAAAATAGGAAAATCCTGAAGGCGGCAACAGGCTCAGCGCACGCAGTCGACGAAGTAGCAGACCTTGCCGTCCTGGACATCCTTCACCAGGCCATGAATATCGGTCTCGAAGCCGGGGAAGCGTTCGTTGAAGTCCCGGGCGAACTGGAGATAGCGCATGATGGTGCGATTGAAACGCTCACCGGGAATCAAGAGGGGGATACCCGGCGGGTAAGGGGTCAGCAACACGGCGGTGATGCGCCCTTCCAAGTCGTCAATGGGCACCCGGTCGATCTCGCGATGGGCCATTTTGGCAAAGGCGTCGGAGGGCCGCATGGCGGGCTCCATGGCGGAGAGATACATCTCGGTGGTCAAACGGGCCACATCGGCGGCTTTATAGACCTCGTGGATCTGGGTGCAGAGATCGCGCAAGCCCATCCGTTCGTAACGGGGGTGCTTGACGACGAATTCCGGCAATACTTTCCACAGGGGCTGGTTCTTGTCGTAATCATCCTTGAACTGCTGAAGCGCGGTCACCAGGGTGTTCCAGCGGCCCTTGGTGATGCCGATGGTGAACATGATGAAGAAGCTGTAAAGACCGCACTTCTCCACGATCACGCCATGCTCGGCGAGGAATTTGGTGACGATGGCGGCGGGAATGCCGAAGTCGTCGGCGAAATCGCCGTCCACATCCAGGCCCGGGGTGATGATGGTGGCCTTGATCGGATCCAGCATGTTGAAGCCTTCGGCCAGGTTGCCGAAGCCGTGCCAGCGTTCGCCGGCCTTGAGCATCCAGGCCTCGCGCTCCTCGATGCCTTCCTCGGACAGATCGTCGGGCCCCCAGACCTTGAACCACCAATCGGCGCCCCACTCCTCGTCCACCTTGCGCATGGCGCGGCGGAAATCCAGGGCCTCGGCAATGGATTCCTCCACCAGCGCGGTGCCGCCCGGCTCTTCCATCATGGCTGCCGCCACGTCACAGGAGGCGATGATGGAGTACTGGGGCGAAGTGGAGGTATGCATCAGGTACGCCTCGTTAAACACGTCCCGATCCAGCTTGTTGTTCTCCGCATCCTGCACCAGGATTTGCGAGGCCTGGGACAACCCCGCCAGCAGCTTGTGCGTGGACTGCGTGGAGAACACCATGGATTCCTTGCAACGGGGCCGGTCGGCGCCGATGGCGTGGTAGTCGCCGTAGAAATCGTGGAAGGCGGCATGGGGCAGCCAGGCTTCGTCGAAGTGCAGGGTATCGATCTTCCCGTCCAGTTCCTCCTTGATGTCCTCCACGTTGTAGAGGATGCCGTCATAGGTGGACTGGGTGATGGTCAGCACCCGGGGCTTGCCCTTGACCTTGCTGGCGAAGGGATGGGCGGCGATTTTCTTCTTGATGTTGGCCCATTTGAATTCGCTCTTGGGAATAGGACCGATGATGCCGTAGTTGTTCCGCGTCGGCATCAGGAACACCGGGATCGCACCGGTCATCATGATGGCGTGAAGAATCGACTTGTGGCAGTTGCGGTCCACGATGACGATATCCCCCGGCGCCACAGTGGAATGCCAGACGATCTTGTTCGAGGTGGAGGTGCCGTTGGTGACGAAGAACAAATGGTCGGAGTGGAAGATGCGTGCCGCATTGCGCTCGGACGCCGCCACCGGGCCGGTGTGGTCGAGCAACTGCCCCAACTCCTCCACCGCATTGCAGACGTCGGCCCGAAGCATGTTCTCGCCGAAGAACTGGTGGAACATCTGTCCCACCGGGCTCTTGAGGAAGGCGACACCGCCGGAGTGGCCGGGGCAATGCCAGGAGTAGGAGCCGTCCGCGGCGTAGTGCGTCAGGGCACGGAAGAAGGGCGGCGGCAGGGAATCCAGGTAGGCCTTGGCCTCGCG
>RXJP01000151.1 GCA_003963315.1 Rhodocyclaceae bacterium
TTGCAGGACATCCGGATTCCCCTCTGGTCCCTACAAGCCGAATGGCGCATGGGCGGCTCCGACACCATGCAGGACCGCAACCTGCAGTTTGTCTGGAGCTTCGACCAATTCCGCGCCAACAACCTCGGTCAGTGCGGCCAACCCAACGTAATCCTGGATGCCGGCTGCTTCTTCCGCGGCATGAAGAACCTCTGGGACAACGGCGGCACGGTGGCGAACTTCGCGGCGGGAGGGCAGTTTGCGACCGACTTTGGCATTCATCAAATCGGTATCCGCAACGTCAATCTACCCAAGTGGAGCGAAGCGGCCACCCTGGGCCTGAAGTACGAAGGGGTGACCCAGAACGGTTTGGCCTTCTCCTTGAACGGGATGACCTATCGTTCTCAGCTTCCGTCCCTGCATGCGTTCAATGCGGCACCTGAGCTGGTGAACCCGGCCACGGGGTTGCCGAACTCGGTGGCGAAGAACCTGATCGCCTTCGACATGGTTTTTCCGCGCATCACCATGATCGGCGGCTCTTTGGACTTCCAGTCTGAAAGTCTGGGCGCGGCGTTCCGGGTGGAAGGTGCCTTGACCCACGGCGAGGAGTTTGCCAATTCGCTGAAGGAGAACCTGTACTCGAAGAACGACGTGTTCCGTTCGGTGATTGGGGTGGATCGTCCCACCTTCATTCCTTTCATCAACCCGAACCGGACCACGCTGATTTCCGCGCAGTTGTTCTACCAACACATCTTTGACCATCAGACCCAGCAAGGGCCCTTGGGCCAAGTGGGTATGGCGGATTGGGAGAACAACGTGATCGGCACCCTGTTGATCAAGGGCTTCATGATGAACGACCGGCTGAGCCCGCAGATCATCTTCGCCCATGACTTTCAGGCCCGGGCCACGGTGGCGGCGCCCCAGGTGGAGTGGAACGTGACCAACGACAGCAAGCTGACCTTCGGCGCCAACGTCAAGATGCAGGATGGCATGGCGAGTTGGAAGGCGGATGACTGCCGGACTTGTGCGCCTTATGCCCAGTTCGCTGCGCCGGGCCAAACGGTCGGGCAATCTGCGGGCCTCTCCGGCTTTGAGCCCCTGGGCCGCTTCCGTGCCGGCCCCATCGGTACCGCTTGGAAGGAAAACGAGCTTTATGTTTCCTACCGCGTGAAATTCTGATCCTGGAGACTACTTAACATGAAACTCAAGCAACTTACCCTCGCCCTCTCCGCGATCTTCGTGGCTAGCGCCGCTTGCGCTGCCACCGACGCGGATGTGGATTATTCCTTTGATCCCTACAAGAACGCCCTGCCGTCGGTCCCGGGGGCGGTTCCCGGGACGATCATCAGCAAGGCCAATGTCCAGAAGTTCAAGGATTTGCTGGATCCGGCGACCTATGCCCTGATTGAACAGGGAAGCCTGGAAATCCCCATTACCGAAACGCACTCCATACCGCTGAGCCCCAACTACATTGCCGCGACCAAGAAATACGCGAACCAGGTGAAACTGGGGAGCGCCGTCGGCACGATCGAAGGCTATGTGGCGGGCCGCCCCTTTCCCTTCAAGCCGGACAAAAATGATCCGCGCGCCGGGGAAAAGCTGGCGTTCAACTACAAGTACACCCAGATCGTGGGCGATAGCGGACGGATTTATCCTTTTAAATGGAAGTACAAAAATGCCGCGACGGGTAACACGGAACGGGAATTGGACTTCGATTTCCACTTCATCAGCTTCAAGCACCGTACTACGCAAGAACCCAAAAGCGATATCGAGCCGAACCCCTCAAAAATTTACCGGGGTATCTACCTGAAGGTACTCAACCCCCCAGACCTGAAGAACACCCAACTCCTGATCCAGCGTTACGACGACGATACCAAGGTGGACGACTCCTATTTGTACCTGGGTTTCCAGCGCCGGGTGCGCCGTTTGGCGACGGGGCAGACGACAGACTCCTTCCTGGGTTCGGACATCATGATCGAGGACTTCGAAGGCTACAACGGCCGCGTATTAGACATGACGTGGAAGTATGTGGAGACCAAGGTTATGCTGATGCCGTTCTACCGCCACAGCGAGCTCAAGCTCACCGAGCCGAAGGACACGGATGGTTATGGACAGGTGACCTTCGGCGGCAAGGCCGGTTGCTTCCCCAATGTGCCTTGGTCGTTACGCATTGTTCATGTGCTTGAAGGCGTGCCCACGCTGCAATCCAGCCCCATCGGCAAGCGGGTGGTCTACATGGATGCGCAATCCTCTGTGTTCCCCATGACCCTGATCTACGACAAGAAGGGCGATTTGTGGAAGCGGTGGGGGATCGGCTTCACGGATTCCGCTTATCACGTGGCCGCCAACAAGAACGCGGGGATCGCGATCTATACCTCCGCGTCCATGATGGATATGCAGGCCCAGCATTGCACGACATTCCAGCCCAGAATGATCAGCGATGCCGCCTTGAATCCCCCCACCAACTTCTCCGTCCAGTACCTCCGTGGCGGAGATTGATGTCAGGGACGTGGTGTCGGGTACCCCCGCCTTCACCGCGCCTTAAAAACAAACAGGGCAGACTAGGCTGCCCTGTTTGTTTTTGCAGTAGCCACTTGGAAGCGGGGGTGAAGGTAAGGTTCCAAGAGGATTTGGCCGAAGTAAGCCGTAGGCTTACTTCGGCTCTTTCAAACTGCCGCCGGATTTGTTGGCCATGTAGACGATGGCCCGGGCCAGTTCTGCTTCAGTGGCATCGGCCACGCCGCCCTTGGGCGGCATGGAACGGATGCCGTTGGTGGCGTTCTTGAGCAGGCCGTCCAGGCCCTTGCCCAGACGGGGCGCCCAGTCGCCGTTGTTGCCGACCTTGGGTGCGCCCAGGGCGCCGGTGCCGTGACAGGCGTTACAGGCGGCCTGGAACATTTGTTCGCCCGTGCGATTGCCAGCCGCCGCACCGCCGCCGCTGGCCAGGGAAAGCTGGGCGACAGGTTGGATACGGGCGTTGACGGCTTCATCGTCCGCCTTCGGCTTGCTGCCGAGGGCGAAGGCGGAAGAGGCGGCAACCATGCCGGTCAGGGCAAGCATGGCGAAGCGGGCATTGGACATGGCGGATTTCCTTGAAAGCGGGGGAGTGGGCATACAGGGGAAGCGGGAATTATAGCCAAGAGTCCTTCAGCAGGGCTCGTGCGCCGCATTGAACCCGGGGTTGGAGGCGGGCGAAATGCGACGAATGGATCACCAAGGACAGCAAGTTCACCAAGGTGCGCCAAGAACGGCAGGGGCTATACCGCAGGGTTTCCTTGATGTTTCTTGATGAACTTGGTGATTTCCTCCTAGCCCTTGCACAGGGCGTCCCATCGTGGTTCGTCCCCTCGCTGCGCGGGTACGAAGCTAGGTCAGGCCCAACTGCCGTCGTGGGCCAGCACGCCGTCGATCAGGGTGTAGCGCACCCGGCCGCCGAGCATGTGGCCGAGGAAGGGCGTGTTCTTGCCCTGGCTCCTGAGGTTCTCGCGGCTGACGCGGAATTCGGCTTCCGGGTCGAAGATGCAGACATCGGCCGGCGCGCCCACGGCCAGATTGCCGCCGTCTATGCCCAGCAGGCGGGCGGGGATGGAGGTGACCTTGGCCAGGGTATCGAGCAGGGGCAGTTTCATTTCATTGCCCCACTTGAGGGCCAAGGGCAGCAGCAGTTCCAGGCCGGTGGCGCCGGCTTCGGCTTCGTCGAAGGGCATCTGCTTGCCGTCGTCGTCCACCGGCGTGTGGTCGGAGCAAAGGGCGTCCACCACACCGTTGGCGAGGCCGGTGCGCAAGGCATCGCGGTCGCGCAGGCTGCGCAAGGGCGGGTTGAGGCGGGCGTGGGGATTGAAGAAGCCGATGTCGTGGTCGGACAGGTGCAGGTGGGTGGCCGCCACGTCGCAGGTGACGGAGATGCCCTGCTCCCGGGCGATGCGCACCATGTCCAGGCCGGCGGAGGAGGAGATGCGGGTGATGTGCAGCCGCACCCCGGTTTCCTGGGCCAGCAGCAACAGGGTGCCCAGGGCGGTGGTTTCCGCCGCCACGGGGATGCCGGTGAGGCCCAGCCGTGCCGCCACTTCGCCGTCATGGGCGACGCCGTTGCGGGCCAGGTAGGGGTCTTGCGCCGAGAGCCAGACGGGGTAGTCGAAGGTGGCCGCGTACTGCATGGCGCGCAACATGACTTGCGTGTCCAGCACCGGCACGGTGGCCTGGCTGAAGGCCACGCAACCGGCTTCCGCCAGCTCGGCCATTTCGGTGATGTGCTTGCCGTCCAACTTTACCGTGAGGGCGCCGACGGGATAGACCTTGGCGAACTCCGGCAGCCGGGCGCGGTGCTTGAGCATTTCCACCAGGCCCGGTTCGTCCAGGGGCGGGTCGGTGTCCGGCGGGCAGGCCAGGCTGGTGACGCCCCCCTCGGCCGCGGCGGCCATTTCCGATTCCAGGGTGGCCTTGTACTCGTAGCCGGGTTCCCGCAGCCGGGCGGAAAGATCCACCAGGCCGGGACAGACCACGCAGCCGCCGGCGTCGATGACGCCCATGGCGCCGCTGTCGGCGAAGCCCTCCGGTGCATTGCCGATGGCCACCACGCGGCCGTCGGCGATGAAGAGGTCGGTGTTGCGGTCGATGTTGTTGGCCGGGTCGATCAGGCGGCCGTTCTTGATTTTCAGTTTCATATAAGCGTCTATCTCAGCAGGCTAAGCGGCATGCGTTGCGGCCCGGCAACCATGCGCGTTGTTTTGAAAATTGGATTTGGGCCGCAACCCTTCGGGCCGGGCGGAATCGGGCGGTCTGCGGCGTTGCAGGAACTTGGCAGGTATTGACCTGCCTGCGTCCCTGCGCCTTGCATCCCATCCCGATTCCGCTCCATCGCATACCACTTCCCCTACTGACATAGACGCTAATTCCCCGCCAGCATGCTCATCACCGCCATGCGTACGGCGATACCGAAAGTCACCTGGGGCAGGATCACCGCCTGCCCGCCGTCGGCCACCGCCGAGTCGATTTCCACGCCCCGGTTCATGGGGCCGGGGTGCATGACGATGGCGTCGGGCTTGGCCAGGGCCAGCTTCTCCGGCGTGAGGCCGTAGTTCTTGAAATATTCCTGGGGGCTGGGCAGCAGGGCGCCCAGCATGCGTTCGTTTTGCAGCCGCAGCATCATCACCACATCGACGCCCTTCAAGCCCTCCCTCATATCGTGGAAGACCTTGACGCCCATGCGTTCGGCGGCGGTGGGGATCAGCGTCTTGGGTGCGATGGCGCGGATCTCCGGCACGCCCAAGGTGGAGAGGGCATGGATCTGCGAGCGGGCCACGCGGGAGTGGAGGATGTCGCCGACGATGGCCACCGTCAGCTTGGTGAAGTCCTTCTTGTAGTGGCGGATGGTGTACATGTCCAGCAGGCCCTGGGTGGGGTGGGCGTGGCGGCCGTCGCCGGCGTTCACCACCCGGATGTGGTCCTGTTTTGTCGCCGCCAAATGCTGGGCGATGAGGAAGGGCGCGCCGCTGCTGGCGTGGCGCACCACGAACATGTCGGCCTGCATCGCGGCCAGGTTGTCCACCGTGTCGAGCAGGGTTTCGCCCTTGGCGGTGCTGGAGGTGTTGATGTTGAGGTTGATCACGTCCGCCGACAGGCGTTTGGCGGCGATCTCGAAGGTGGTGCGGGTCCGTGTCGAGTTCTCGAAGAACAGGTTGAACACGCTCTTGCCGCGTAGCAGGGGCAGCTTCTTTTCTTCCTGGTGCACCAGTTCCGTGAAGGGCGCCGCGGTGTCGAGGATGCGGGTGATGACATCCCGGGGCAGGCCCTCGATGGTGAGCAGGTGTTGCAGTTCGCCGTGCTTGTTGAGTTGGGGATTGGTGGTATTCATTGGGGTCGGCTGTCGAAAAATCCTTGCAAGATGGTGGCGGCGGCTTCGGCGTCCAGGGTTTCCTTGCGCTGTTTCCAACCCTGGCCTTTTTCGGCCAAGCGGGCTTCGGCATCGGTGGAGGAAAAACGTTCGTCCACCAAGGCCACGGGCAGTTTGAAGCGGCCTTCCAGTTGGCGGGCGAAGCGTTCGGCGCGGGCGGTCATATCGTGGGCTTCGCCATCCACCGACAGGGGCAGGCCCACCACCAGACGGGCGGGTTGCCATTCGGCGATGAGTTTTTCAATGGCGGCGAAGCGGGCCTCGTTGGCCTCGTGGTGGATGGTGGCCAGGGCGCGGGCCTGGCCCAGCATCATTTCCCCCACCGCGACACCGATGCGCTTGGTGCCGAAGTCGAAGGCGAGCACGGTGCCCAAGCCATCCACTCAGGCATGTCCTGCCACGTCGGACAGGTTGGCGAAATCGACGCCGAGGAGTTGCATGGCCGCGGCGAAGCGGGCTTCGGGCGGCTGATGGAAAATGATGTCGGGGGAGGCCTTGACCGTCAGCCAGGCATTCTGGGAAAGCTCCCACTCCAGTTGCCCGGCGGACCAGCCGGCATAGCCCAGGGCCATGATGAAGTCGCTGGGGCCGGTCTGGTGGGCCATGGATTCGAGCACGTCCTTGGAGCTGGTGAGGGCCAGATCCTCGTTCACCTTGATGGAGGACATCCATTCGCCGGCGGGGCGGTGGAGGACGAAGCCGCGGTCGGTCTGCACCGGGCCGCCGTAATACACCGGCACCCGGGAGAAATCCTCGTGCTCAAGGGGAATCTCCACCCGTTCGAAGAGGGTGGCCATGTCCATTTCCGTGGGCCGGTTCACCACGATGCCCAGGGCGCCGTCGGCGTTGTGTTCGCAGACGTAGGTGAGGGTGCGGGAAAAATTCGGGTCCGCCATGGCCGGCATGGCGATCAGGAAATGGCCGGTCAGGTTGACCGTGGTGGTGTCGGATAGGCTGCTCACGGCGGGCATTTTATCGTTCACCGGGGCCTGCGCCAGCCCAACGTTGCCTTTGTCGCCAAAGAATTCCCGCCCCCCAGGCCAGGGCGCCCACCATCAGCATCACGCCCAGATGGTGGGCGAAGGTACCGTAGGCCGGGGAATGGGCCACCTTGCCGAATTGGTCGAGCAGGTAAATCCAGTCGTGGGGCCCATCCTCGCCCGTGTGGCCGCCGAGGAGGATGAGCTGGGGATGCTTGGCGTCGTAGATGTAGGGCGCCAGGTCCACCAGGCTGCTGCCGCACCACAAAAGGCCCAGGGCGGCGCCGAAGGGATCACGGTTGGTGTGCAGCAGGGCGCCGGCGCAGATCAGGGGGAGCAGCAACTGGAACAGGCTGCCGCCGGCGATGGTCATGAACTCCCCCAGGGGCATGAACAGCATGTGGCCGGCCTCGTGGATGGGCAGCAGGATGGCATGCATGAAGCTGGCGCCCATTTCGCCCACGGTGTAGTCCAGGCCCGCCAAGCGCCAGCCCCAGATAGCCACCAATAGCCAGGCCAGGGCGCGGCCCCACCAGTGCAGGGGCTCCACTTGCTCGGGCACGTAGCCCAGGGCTGCATAGCAGCGGCCAAACAGGCTGTCGCCGGCATCGACATCCACATCTCTTGCTTCGCGACGCTGTCGGGAGGGTGACACAAAGCTGGCTTGGCGTATCCATTTTGCGAACACCAGGCCACAGGCCGGACAAACGCCAGGATCGGCCCTCTCTCCCGGCGTGCGCGTGTGGCGGCACTTGGGACAAGTGGCGAAAGTGAGCGACGGTTCGCGGGGAGGGGCGGTCATGACGCAAGATTAGCCGAATCGGGCCGTCGGATGGCATCATCACGGCCATGACTTCCGCCCTGTTTTGGTTCCGTCGCGACCTGCGGCTTTACGACAACGCCGCCCTCTACCAAGCCCTGCGCCACCACGACCGCGTCTGGTGCGCCTTCGTGTACGACACGGATATCCTCGACCCATTGTTGCAGCTGGGTTTGCAGGCCGACCGGCGGGTGGCATTCATCCACGGTTCCATCGCGCAACTGGATGACCTGTTGCAGGAGCGGGGCAGCGCCCTGTGGGTGCGCCATGGCAGTGCCCGCCAGGTGATTCCGCAACTGGCCGCCGAACTGGGGGTGGATGCGGTCTATGCCAATCGCGACTACGAACCCGACGCCGTGGCGCGGGACGCCGCTGTGGCGACGGCGCTGATGAAGGCGGGACGCGGTTTCACGGATTGCAAGGACCAGGTGATCTTCGACCGGGACGAAGTGCTGACTCAGGACGGCCGTCCTTTTTCCGTATTCACGCCCTACAAGAACGCCTGGTTGAAACGACTGGATGCCTTCCAACTCAAGCCTTATCCGGTGGACAAGTATTTCTCCCGGTTGGCGCCGCTGGCGCCGTCCCCATTGCCTTCCCTGGAGCAGCTCGGCTTCGCCGCTGCCAAGGTGCTCCCATTGAAGCTTCCCATCGGCGTCGACGGCGCCCAGGTGTTGCTGCGGGATTTCGTCGCCCGTATCGACGCCTACGGCGCGGCGCGGGACTATCCCGGCCGCAAGGGGCCGTCCTATCTGTCGGCCCATCTGCGTTTCGGCACCGTTTCCATCCGCCAGTTGGCGGCCTACGCCCACGGCCGGGCCACGATCTGCGACAGCGAAGGCGCCCGGGTCTGGCTGTCGGAGCTGATCTGGCGCGACTTCTACCACGCCATCCTCTGGCACCATCCCCGCGTCGTCGACACCTGCTTCAAACCCGAATACGACCGCATTTCCTGGGACGATGCACCCGCGCTTCTCGCCGCCTGGGAGCAAGGCCGAACCGGCTATCCCCTGGTGGACGCGGCCCAGCGCCAATTAGTCCAGACGGGCTATATGCACAACCGCCTGCGTATGGTCAGCGCCTCCTTCCTGACCAAGGACCTGGGCATTTCCTGGCGCCAGGGCGAGGCCCATTTCGCCCGCCACCTGCTGGATTTTGATTTGGCCGCCAATAACGGCGGCTGGCAATGGGCGGCGTCCACCGGCTGCGATGCCCAGCCCTGGTTCCGCATCTTCAATCCCGTTACCCAGTCGGAGAAGTTCGATCCCCAGGGCATCTTCATCCGTCGTTATGTGCCGGAGCTGGCGGCGCTGCCGGACAAATACATCCATGCGCCTTGGCTCGCGCCCGTGGCGGAACAGCAGCGTTGCGGCATTGTCATCGGCCACGATTACCCGTTGCCGGTGGTGGACCACGCCGCCGCCCGGCAGCGCACCCTGGCCCGCTTCGATGCCGCCGTCCGCGGCGCAGGCCGCGCACCGTATAACGATTAAACGATATAGTCCAACCATGTCTTCTTCATTGAGTCGTCGCGAATTTCTCGCCCTGGCCGCTGGTGTCGGCACCCTGGGCGCTGCCGGCGCCCTGGGTGGATGTGCTTTCGGCGAGCCCCTGTTGCGCATCGGCGCCCATCCCTGGCCCGGCTACGAATTGTTCTATCTGGCCCGGGAGAAGCACTGGGTCGATCCGAAAGCGGTGCGGCTGGTGGAAATGCCCTCCGCCAGCGATTACATCCAGGCCCTGTTCGCCGGTTCCCTGGAAGGGGCGGCGCTGACCCTGGATGAAGTATTGTCGGTGCGGGCCGACGGCCTCGACTTGAAAGTGGTCACGGTGCTGGACATTTCCCTGGGGGCGGACGTGTTGCTGGCCCGGCCCGAAATCCGCAGCCTGCAAGACCTGCGTGGCCGTCGTATCGGTGTGGAGAATTCCGCCACCGGGGCGGTGATGCTGGAAGGCGCCCTGGAGGCAGCCGGCCTGACGTCGAAGGATGTGATCCCGGTCTACATGACCATAGACCTGCACCGCACCGCCTATATGGACAGGAAGGTGGATGCCCTGGTCACCTATGAGCCGCAAAAAAGCCAATTGATGGCCGTGGGTGCGAGGGTTCTGTTCGATTCATCCCGCATTCCTGGCCGCATCGTTGATGTGCTGGCCGTGCAGCCCCAGATTATGGGCGATTGCCGCGCCGCCCTGCGGCAATTGGTGGCCGGGCATTTCCGCGCCCTGAAGGAGTTCAGCAAAGACCCGGCCGCCGTGGCGGCCCAGCTTGCGCCGCGTTTGCAGTTGTCGCCGGCGCAGGTGCCCGAGGCCTATGCCGGCCTGGAACTGCCCGATTTGTCCGCCAACCGCCAGTGGCTGGGCAGTTCCCATCCCCGTATCGAAAGCGCCGCCCTGCAACTTCAAGACATCATGCGGCGCAACGGCCTGTTGTCCACGGCCCCGGGCAACCTCTCCCTGGCCGACCCCCAATTCCTGCCGGGAGACTGAGCCATGGCCTATCCCGCACTATTCCCTTGGCATCGCCTGCCCTTGCGCATCTGGCTGCCCGCGGTGGTGTTGGGCTGCTTCCTGCTGGTCATTACCGTCTCGGTGCTCAATGGCATCCAGACCCGACGGGAAATGCTGCTGCGGGAAAGCCAGGAGACCCTGCGCCTGCATGTGGCGCGCCTGGTGCGCCTGGCGGAGCGGGAGCAGGGGGGGGATGTGCCGGACATCGAAGCGGAAATCGCCCACCTGTCCACCGATCCCAAGCTGACCGAGGCCCTGCTCACCGACGGCAAGGGGCGCATCATCGCCGCCCACAGCCTGGCTTGGCGGGGTCAAATGGTGATGGACAAGGTGCCCTATTTCGACGAGGCCCATTTCAGCCAGGCCCTGATGCAACGGGCCCACGAGCTGCGCGTTTCCCCCGATCAAAGGCGGCTGCAGGTGGTGGCCTCCTACGCCCTGCCGGCGGCGCCGGGAGAGCTGCGCAGTCGACAGCGCGGCCTGGTGCTGCTGGCCATGAACCTTTCCACCGCCTACGATGAGGC
>RXJP01000090.1 GCA_003963315.1 Rhodocyclaceae bacterium
CAAAGGGGTGGTTAGCTCAGCGGTAGAGCACTGCCTTCACACGGCAGGGGTCACAGGTTCAATCCCTGTACCACCCACCAGACGCAGCAAGAAAAAAGCCCCACGCTATCGGGGCTTTTTCCTTTGTGTTTCCCTACGGCTACGCAATCTGGCCCTGCTAATCTTCCCGAAGATTCCCCGCATGCCATTGCTGCCAACGCCAGGAGTCATTGCACATCGTTGTCAGATCCAGTTTTGCCTTCCAGTCCAGCATCGACGCCGCCAACGAAGGATCGGCGAAACATTGGGCGATATCCCCTGGGCGCCGACCCACGATACGGTGGGGAATAGTTTTCCCGGTAACTTTTTCAAATGTCTTGACGATTTCCAAAACGCTATAGCCCGTCCCTGTTCCGAGATTGACAGTAAAGAGCCCGCGATGGCCATCCATTCTTCCAAGGGCGGCAAGGTGTCCTTTCGCCAAATCCACCACATGGATGAAATCGCGCACACCGGTGCCATCATGGGTCGGATAGTCGCCGCCAAACACGGAAAGCTCAGGTAGCAGTCCTGCTGCCACTTGGGTTACATAAGGCACCAGATTATTGGGAATTCCATTGGGATCCTCCCCGATCGTGCCTGAGGGGTGCGCGCCCACGGGATTGAAATACCTCAGCAAGGCGATGCGCCAGTCCGCGTCCGACTTGGCGATGTCGCGCAACATTTCCTCGATGATCAGCTTTGAACGACCATAAGGGTTCGTGGCGGACAAGGGGGCATCCTCTTGGATGGGCACCTTGGCAGGATCGCCATACACGGTGGCGGACGAAGAAAACACCAGATTCTTGACGCCGGCGTCCGCCATTGCCTTGAACAAGGCCACGCTGCCGCAAACATTGTTGTCGAAGTACTCGATCGGGCGGGCCACGGACTCCCCCACGGCCTTCAATCCGGCGAAGTGGATGACCGCAGAAATACGATGTTCCAGAAATATCTTTTTCAAGGCGCCGTGGTCACGGATATCCGCTTCGACGAAGCCTGGACGACGTCCGGCGATTTCGGCTACCCGGTCCAATACGGATGCCTTGCTGTTGGAAAGATTGTCGAGCACCAACACCTCGCGTCCAGCCGCAAGCAGTTCGACAACCGTGTGGGACCCGATGTATCCAGCTCCGCCCGTCACAAGAATCATGGTCTACTCCGTCAAGGTAAGGCAATTGAATGGGCTGCGACGCCGATCAGACCATGCGTACGCACCATGCACAAGGCGTCGTCATGGTCCGTGCCCGGTCCCGAATGATAATGGACGAAAATGACTTGGGGATGGCATCTGACCTTCCTGCAATCGCCCTTGCCGGCGACATCACACCGTGCAGATAAGCACGATCCTTGGATCATCATTGCCCAGAAAGGCTTGCATGAGGGATAATGCGGGGTCGCCTTGGGAGAAGAACAGCTTGATGGCTCTCTTTTCAAGGTCGGAATCCTGGCCCCCAGACAGGATAAAAGTATTGCAGACACTGGCTTTGGGAGCGACAATAACGCCCCGGCTCGGTTTGAAGCCATTTTTTTCATCTGTCTTTTGCGTTTTTTGCCCGCCATGACTAAGCGCTATTGCTATCACTGCCAAACCCAGCACCCTGAAGAAGAAATGCGGCTGATGGTGACCAAAACCGGAAAGCGCTGGCGTTGCATCAAAAGTATTGAAGCCACCAAGAAATCCCAGGCGGAACGGGAGGCCTTCGGCAAGCGGGTTTCCGAGATCAACAAGGCCGAGGCGTCGTCCAAGGCCAAGCAGTTGAATCAGAACAGCAACAATTCCTAATGCTGCCTGCGGGGTGCCCCCGCAAGCCTCCATTGATCCGTTCCGCTACCTGACGTCGGGTTCGAAAAAGACCCAGCGGGCGTTCGGCCAGCGCTGCTGCATGCGTTCTTCCACGGCATTGATACGATTCACCATCTCGGTGCCGGTGATGGCATCCATCTCCGCCATGCGCGCCTTGACTGCGATCACCGCCTTGGCGCCCCAGGCCAGGGTAATGACGTTGAGCACCGTCTCCACCTCGGGCTGGGCGGCGACGAAGGCTTCGATCTCCGCCCGCATTTCCGGGGCCACGGATTCACCCACGATCAGGGCCTTCACCTCCACCATGACCGCCACGGCAATGAGCATCAACACCACGCCGATGCTCAGGGTCCCCAATGCATCCCACAAGGGATTGCCGGTGGCCACCGTAGCGCTCACCGCGACAAACGCCAGGGCCAGACCGATCAGGGCGGCGATGTCCTCTCCCGCCACCACCATCAATTCCGATTGACGGGTTTCACGGAACCATTGCAGGAAGGGCTTGCCGCCGGACTCCAGGCGGATTTCCTTCATGGCGCCCCACAGGGAAAAGGCTTCCAGCCCCACCGCCACACCGAGCACAGCCATAGCCAGCAAGCCGTTTTCCATGGGCGCGGGATGCAGCAGGCGCTCAATGCCTTCGTAAACGGAAAAAGCGCCGCCCATGAAGAACAGCAGCAGCGCCACCACCATGGACCAGAAGTAGGTCACCCGATGGTGGCCCAGGGGGTGGTCGGCGGACTCGGGTTTCTTGGCTTCCTTTAATCCAAGCAGCAGCAGAAGCTGATTGGCGCAATCCGCCGTGGAATGGATGGCCTCCGCCAGTAGGGAGCCGGAACCGGTCCAAAAGGCTGCACCGTACTTGGAAACGGCGATACCGAAGTTGGCGCCCAGGGCATAGAAAATCGCTTTGGTGGAGCCTTCGCTACCGTGGGACATCAGGTATTGCCTTTCAGTTTGTTCATGGTCCGCCGCGCCAACACCAGATCTTCCCAGGCCTTGGCCTTATCGGTAAGGTTGCGCAGCAGATAGGCAGGGTGATAGGTAACAATCACCGGAATGCCCCGGTAATCGTGGAGCTGCCCCCGGGCCGCGCCTATCTTCACTTCCTGTTGCAACAGGGTCTGGGCGGCGGGTCGCCCCAGGGCGACGATCAGCTTGGGTTGCAGCAAAGCGATCTGCCGCTCCAGATAGGGCCAGCAGGCCGCCGTTTCCTCCGGCTCCGGCGTGCGGTTGCCGGGGGGGCGGCACTTCACCGCATTGGCGATGTAAACGTCCTCGCCGCGCTTGATGTCGATGGCGGCCATCATGGCGTCGAGCAGCTTGCCCGCCTGGCCGACGAAGGGTTCGCCCCGTTCGTCTTCCTCCGCTCCCGGACCTTCGCCGACAAACAGCCAGTCCGCCTGGCGGTCGCCGACACCGGGCACCGCCTGCTTGCGTTGTTGGCACAAACCGCAGGCGCGACAGCCGCGGATAGCGTTTTCCAAATCGTCCCAATCCAGACTGGCGACGGGTGAAGCAACGGGGGCCGGCATCGAAGCAGCCGCCGCCGTAACGGCAGGCACATCAACAGGCGCAGGCGCCGTCGCCCCAGGCCCGGAGGCGGCGGCAGGCGCTGCTGCCGTATCCCCGCCAACCGGCTGGCGCAACTTCCAGATCGGCCCCAAGCCCATTTCCCGCAGGATGGCTTCACGGCGGCTCATGGCGCGGGCGCCTCCAGATCGAGGGCCATCACCAGGGCGTCCTCGCGGCCATCCACGGCCGGGTAGTAGCCCTTGCGCTGGCCGATGATGTGGAAACCGAAGCGCTGATAGAGGGCGCGGCCGGCATCGTTGCTGGGGCGCACTTCAAGGAACAGGCGGGCGGCCCGGCGCTGGCGAACCTCCGCGCAAATATGGTGCAACAGCAAGGTGCCCAGGCCCTGCCCCTGGTACTCGGGCAGGATGCTGATGTTGAGCAGTTGCGCTTCGTCCAGCACCAGGCTCACCACGGCATAGCCCACCGGCACGCCCGCCGCTTCGCAAATCCAGGCGGCATCACCGCTGTGCAGGGAATCGATGAAATTACCCCGGGTCCAGGGAAAGGGATAGATGCGGTTCTCGGCAGCGCACACCGCATCCAGGTCGGCTTCATTCATGGCGCGGAAGGTCAGGGCAGGCTGCACGTCCGTGCGCGAGACCGAAGCGGGCATCGTCGTCGGCATCACCGCACCCCTCCCCGCGCCAGGCGTTCCGCCGTGGTCAGCGCCACTTTATCCCGTACATACAGGGGCTGCGCCAACTCAGCGGCCACGCCTTCGCCTCGGGCGAAACGGGACCGGGCCAGGTGGGCCACAGCCTTTGCCGTCGGCAACAGATCGACTTTCATTTCGCTTATCGCCGCGCCCAATCTGAGGGGCAAGGCGCCATCGTAAGCGGCGAAACCATCCCCAGCGCCGATCCAGCCAGGGCCTGGCGGCAGGGGCGCCAAGGCGGGCGCCACCACCGTGGGCGGCAGCACGGCCACGGGTTCGTCATCGTTCAGTTCGTAGGCGGCGGCATACACCTCGTTCATGCGGGCATCGAGGCAGGCATACACCCGTTGGCCACCGCAGGCCAGGGCCAGGGCCTCCAGGCTGCAAACGCCCAATACCGGCAGATCAGCGCCATAGGCCAAGCCTTGGGCAATACCGCAGGAAAGACGAATGCCGGTGAAGCCGCCGGGACCGGCGCCAAAAGCAATGCCGTCGAGCTGTTGCAGGGAAAGGCCGGCTTCCGCCAGCAGTTCCCGCACCCAGGGCAGAATACGATCGGAACCGCCATTGGCATGGTGTTCGGAACGAACCAAGAGATCGCTCCCCTGACAGAGGGCGACAGACAGCAGGGCGGTGGAGGTTTCAAGGGCGAGAAGATTCACCCGCCGATTTTACCGGGCGGAACGGCCTTCCGCCGCCTCTTCTACCGGATAATGCGCCCCCATGATCGCCAATGCCACGCCCGGCCCCGACGCCGCCAATCCACATCGCCTGTACCGCAAAGTAGCCCTCGCCGCCTGCTTCGGCACTTTCATCGAGTGGTACGACTTCCTCACCTTCGCGTCCCTCGCCGTGCACTTCGGTGCGCTCTTCTTCCCGCCGGACGACCCGGTTGCCGGTCTTCTGGCCAGTCTGGCCACCTTCGGCATCGGCATGGTGGTAAGGCCCCTGGGGGCGGCGCTGTTCGGTTCCTTCGGCGACCGCTACGGTCGGCGCAAGGTTTTCATCACCACCATAGGCATCATGGGCGCAGCAACCTTCGCCGTAGGGCTGTTGCCCACTTACGCGCAATGGGGCCTGGGGGCCAGCTTTCTGCTCCTGGCCCTGCGCTTGATACAGGGACTGGCCATGGGGGGCGAGATCGGCGGTGCCAACGTCTATTTGGCGGAGCATGCGCCGGTGAATAAACGGGGCGCGATGACCAGCATCCTGCAATGGATGGGCGGCCTGGGCATCCTGGCATCCACCTTCCAGATCGTGCTGCTGCAAAGCTGGCTCAGCGCGGAAGCCTTTGCCGCCTGGGGCTGGCGCATTCCCTTCCTGCTTTCTGCGCTCCTGCTCCTGGCCAGCCTGAAGGCGCGCCTCGCGCTCCAAGAATCGCCGGTTTTCCAACAACTGCGCCAAAGCCATGAAATCGCTCTCACCCCGCTACGAGATTGCCTTCGGGAACGGCGTACCTTAGGCCGCATGGGACTCTTGTTCTTCTGTATTTCCGCTGGCGGCTCCCTGCTGTTTTTCTGCTCCCAGGTCTACGCGCCGATCTTTCTCAAGACCGTGGTCAAGATGGAACCGGTACTGGCTGGTCGCATCACCCTGCTGGCGACCCTCTGCCTGTTCCCACTGACCTTCCTCTGCGGCGCGCTATCCGACCGCATCGGCCGCCGCCCGGTGGTGCTCGCCGGCCTGGCCCTGGGCCTGCTGTGCATGCTGCCGATATACGCCGCCCTACAGCACTTCGCCGCAGAACCCGCGCCGTCTGCGCTGGTGGTGTTTGCCTTGCTACTGCCGCCCGTCATTGCCGTAGCCTTGGTCACCGGCCCGCAAACCGCCCAGCTTTCCGAACTCTTCCCAGCCCGCACCCGCTACACGGCCGTTGGCCTGCCTCACAATCTGGCGGCCGGTTGGATAGGGGGCCTGTCGCCATTCATGACTACATTGATCACTGCGAAAACCGGCAACCCCATGCTGGGCCTTTGCTATCCTGTGGCATTGCTCGCCCTCGCCCTCGTGGTCGGCATGCTGTTCATGCCGGAAACCCGGGGCAGCGACCTGAACCAATAGCAAAGTATTTCATTGAATGGTTTTTACAGGCATGTTCAAGCGCATTCTCGGTAGCGAGGAGGCGCCCCAAATTTCCGACAATCCCTTCGGCGACAAGGGCGGCGCCTTGGTGGAAGCCGTCTCCACGGAAGCCAGCCAGCAATTGGCGGAAACACCCCCCATCCTGCTCCATCGGGACGAGATCATCGATGAGCGCGGACGCATCGCCGGCTATCGCTTCTACGCCCGTACCAGCAACGGCGGCGCCACCAGCAGCGGGGAATTCATTTCCTTGTTGCGGGACGAGGCGGTCACCGCCACCGCCCGCCGTCGGCTGGCCTTGATTCCCATCGCCCTCGACGAATGGGAAAGCCACGACTACGCCCAATTCGCCACCGAAAACACCGCCTACCTGCTGGATACGCCCCGCAGCGAAGCCGACGCCGACGCCTGGCCCCGCATTGTCGCCGCTATTGCCGCTGCCGGCGCCCGCTACGCCCTGCGCGATGCCGCCCTGCCGCCGCCGGCCAAGGCCCTGCTGCCCCAGGCGCGCTTGTTCCTCATCGACTTCGCCGCCCATGATCTGAGCCGTTTCGAAAGCATCGTCAAAACCCTGCGCCAGCATGTGCCCAGCCTCAAGCTGGCGGCAGACCGTATCACCACCTGGACCGAACGCCGCCTCTGCCTTTCCCTCGGCATCGACTATTGCCTGGGCGGCTTCGCCAGTACGCCGGACGAGGCGGAGAAAAACGAAACCATCAACCAAAGCCGCCTGGTGCTGATCGAAATGCTCAACCTGCTGCGCCGGGACGGCGAACTGGCCGATCTGGCCAAGGTCGCCAAACGCGATCCCGGCGTATCGCTGCAAGTGGTGGCCATGGCCAACTCGCCCATGGCCGGTCTGAGCACACCCGTGGCCAGCCTGGATCAGGCCATCATGGTATTGGGCCGGGAAAGCCTGTACCGCTGGCTTACCTTTTCCATGTTCCGCACCGAACCCCAGCGCGACAAGGATGAAGCGCTCTTGGAGTTGGCCCTCAATCGGGCCCGCTTCCTCGAACTGAGCGCCCAGGGCATCCTGCCCAAGGCCCAGGCCGAAGAACTGTTCCTGGTGGGCCTGCTGTCGGTGATGGATGCCCTGCTGGGCATGCCCATGGCCAAGGTGCTGGAGCAAATGCACCTGCCCCAGGAAGTGCAGGATGTCCTGCTGCGCAGCGAAGGCCGCTACGGCCGCTACTTGATGCTGGCCCTGGCCATGGAAAAGGGCCGTAGCGAACAGGTGGCGAAACTGGCGGAAGACCTGGGCATGGACTTCACCGCCCTGCCCGCCCACAGCGCCGCCGCCCTCCAATGGGCGCAGGAAGCCATGGAGCACAATCGGGGCTGACCGCCTTGGATCTTTCTTGCGGCTAACGCGCCCGGCGGAAGGTCAGATTGATCCGCTGCGGTCCGAGGCGAGGATGATGCCCTTCCTCCACCGGCAGCACCCCATGGAAGCGCAGTCGCGCAGGCCCGCCCCAGACCAGCACGTCACCATGGAACAAAGGCAAACGCAGCGGCCGGCCGCCGCGCTCGAAACCGCCGAACAGGAAACGGGCGGGCAAGCCCAAAGAGAAGGACACGACGGGCTGGGTGACATCCCGCTCGTCCTTGTCCTGATGCAGGGACATCTTCGCTCCCGGACGATAGCGGTTGATCAGGCAGGTATCGGGCTCGAAGCCAGCAAACCCCGCCTCCTGCGCCGCCTGCTGGGCCAGTTGCCGCAATAGCGGCGGTATCGCCGGCCACGGCTGGTCGCGCAAGGGATCACGGCTCGCATAACCATACCCCGCATCCCCCGAGACCCAGCCGTAGTCGCCGCAACTGGTGCTGGCAACGGACATGCGCCGCCCACCCTTCGTGGTCATGGCGCGGAACGGCGCCGCCACCACCACGGCGCGTAAAGCCGCCAACAGCGGCGACGCCTCCGCCAGCAGAAAGCCGCGCAGCAATAAGACGCCAGGCAAAGGAGATTCCCGGGTTGGCAAGCCTGGCGGATCGGCAGCAAAGAGGTCGTCCGCGGCGGCGAGAGGAAAAGAAGGATCGGGAACGTTCATGGGGGTCTTTTTGCGATCCCTAAGGATGGCGGGAAATGGCACCCCATGCAATCACTCCGTACAGGGCGGCAGGGTGCGCCGGCTGTCGCCGTTCCCTTTAGACTGCCCCCTCCCAAGGAGAACGAGATGTCCCGTACACTTTCCCGCACCACCCTCTATCGCAATGCCGGCAAACACCTGGCCGCGATCGACGACGACTGGGCTCTGCTGTTGCAACGGGTCGGCCCTTGCCGCATGCAGATGCAGGAAGAACGGGAGCCCTACGAAGCCCTGATCCGCGCCGTGGCTTCCCAACAGATTCACGGCAAAGCGGCAGCCGCCATCATCGCCCGCTTCCTCGCCCTCTATCGGGGCAAGGCCTTCCCTTCCCCCAAACGCATTCTCGCCACGGACTTCGATACCCTGCGTGCCTGCGGCTTTTCTGCACGCAAAGTGGAAACCATCCAGGGCATCGCCCAGGGCGCCCTAGCCGATCTGGTGCCCAGCCGCGCCGAAGCGGAAACCCTGGACGACGAAACCCTAATCGCCCGCCTGGTGCAACTCAAGGGCATCGGCCGTTGGACGGTGGAAATGCTGTTGATGTTCACCCTGGGCCGAAGCGACATCCTGCCGGTGGACGACTTCGGCGTGCGGGAAGGCTATCGCCTGATGAAGGGGCTGCCGGCGCAACCCAAACCCAAGGCATTGGGGCTGGAAGGCCTGGCCTGGAGCCCTCATCGCAGCATCGCCGCATGGTATTTGTGGCGGGCGAATGAGGTGCCAGAGTACCGGCGTCAAGGAGATTGACAAGCTCGATCGCAATTGTTCGCCCCGGGACGTCTAAGCAAACGCAGCAACCGGAAGGCTGCCCGGTGGCTTGCCTGAAGGCCTCGTCCTTGAATCCCCCACGGCGTCCGGGTTTCCCTGGTCCATTCCCCTTGCACCTTGTGTCGGTGCGGGCTTGCCCGCCTCATCAGGGGCAAGCCACTACTTGTCCGTAGCGCAAAGCGGCTTAGTCCGACGTCCGTTTCAGCAAAGCGCGTACATCATGCGCCCTACTGAAACAGGCCTTTAACCCGAAAGGGGAAACACTCTTGACCACAGAAACCTCTGGCAACCCAGCAAGCCACACCGCAGGCCGCCCATCCAAGGATGATCCGTCCGCCCCCTTCCATGAAATGAAGCCAAACCAACAAGGGGGAAAACCGGTCGGGGGCGAAGGCCTGTACGCTCAGTTCCCACAGGAATGCCCACAAGGTAAACGGGATGGTCAGTAACAGTGCCGGCAGCAGCACGATGGCGGCCATCAAGCGCCAAAGCCATTCCCGCCGCTGTTTGACCGGCCAGACCGGCAACAATCCGATCATGATGACCACCGATTGCAGCATATTCCCCACGGGCGTCGTAATTTGCGCCCAGCCCAGGGGGTGGGGCATCAGCACTTGTCCGCCCATCACCAAGGGGCGCGCCAGATTGGCGCGCAGGACAAATACCGTATCGGCGCCCTCCTTGGAGACGGCAAGAACGAGCACGCGGTAATGGTCGTCCAGTCCCTCAATGGCCCACCTCACCAGCGGCAACGATATTTCCGCCAGGTCCCTGCCATGCCATTGGTACAGGCCGATCGCCAGGCCCACTCCCAGCGCAAGGCGCAGCCCCAATTCAAGGGTTGACGGCCAACCGCTGTTCCTGATCAATCCAGGCATGGAAATAAAGGATGATGCCGACGATGAGCAGCAGGGGAATCACGGTGGTGTGCAGCAGATCGAACAAGGCCTTGTCGCTGCGGAGGGCGAAGAACAACGCAAAAATACGAAGCTCATTGAGAATGAAGACCAAGCCCAGGCCAAAGACGATGGCAGGGGCGCGGCGGCGCCAAGCCATGGGGAATGCCATCAGGCCCGCCCACAGCAGAAACAGGAGGTCGGTACCTTCACATCCGTTCAGGACATTGATGCCGCCACCAGGGGCGCGGACCCTAGGTCCCGCCGCCTGGGCATGGGTGTCCGGGGACACCAGATTAATGAGATGCACCACGGCCCCCACCGTCGCGTGATTGATCCAAAGCCTCTCCACGGCGCTACCCTTGGCTTGCTCCCAGAGCAGGTGTAGCACCAAGAAGGTGATGAGGAACACGGTCGCAACCCGCCACGCGGAGCGCCATGGGAGAGATACCCGCTCAGGCGGGCTCACGCTTGAGGAGGCGGGAGCGTCGTGTCTTGCACGCAAGACTGCGCCACCCTGCCGGGGCATTATTTCCTACTATCCAGGTAAGCGGCGAAGGCCCCGCCCACCTCTTGGTGGCGCAGGGCGAATTCCACCGTAGCCTGTAGATAACCCAGCTTGGAACCGCAGTCGTAGCGCACGCCGTCGTAGCGATGGGCCAGCACCTGCTGTTCGCCCAACAGGGCGGCAATACCGTCGGTCAGTTGGATTTCGCCGCCGGCGCCGGGCTTGACCTGCTCCAGCAAGTCGAAGATGCGCGGCGTGAGCACATAGCGCCCCACCACCGCCAGGTTG
>RXJP01000165.1 GCA_003963315.1 Rhodocyclaceae bacterium
GGTGCCCAGGGCCTTGACCAGGATCTTGATGCGCGCCTTGTAGGGATTGTCGCGACGGCCGAAACGGTTGTAGACCCGGAGGATGGCTTCGGAGTAGGACAGCAGGTGCTGCCAGGGCAGGAACTCACGCACCACCACCGCAAGGATGGGGGTACGGCCAAGCCCGCCGCCGGCCCAGACGCGGAAGCCGATCTCGCCGGCCTCGTTCTTCACCAACTGGAAGCCCATGTCATGAATGCGTACTGCGGCGGCATCGTCGGGGCCGCCGGAAAAGGCGGTCTTGAATTTGCGCGGCAGGTAGGCGAACTCGGGATGGAAGGTGCTCCACTGGCGGTAGATTTCGGCCCAGGGACGGGGGTCGGCCACTTCCGTGGCGGCAACGCCGGCCAGGGGGTCTGAACTGGTATTGCGGATGCAATTGCCGCTGGTCTGGATGGCGTGCATGTCCACCTCGGCCAAGTCGGCCAGCATCTGCGGCACGTCTTCCAGCTTGGGCCAGTTCAATTGCAGATTGTGGCGGGTGGTGAAATGGCCGTAACCCTTGTCGTAGCGGGTGGCGATGTCTGCCAGCTTGCGCAGCTGCGCGCTGGAGAGCAGGCCATAAGGCACGGCAATGCGGAACATGGGGGCATGGCGTTGGATGTAGAGACCGTTCTGCAAGCGCAGGATGCGGAATTCGTCTGCCCCTAGTTCGCCAGCCAGGAAACGCCGGGTCTGGTCACTGAACTGGGCGACACGCTCTTTTACGATGCGGCGGTCGACTTCGTCGTATTGGTACATAGGACTCTCTCTGTCAGAAAGCGATGAGTTTGCCCCCCACCAGCACCAGCATGCCGGCCAGGGTGGGACGCAGGATACGTTCGGGAACGCGGGTGGACAGGTGGCTGCCGATGTAGATGCCGGGCAGCGAACCCAAGAGCAAGGAACCCAACAGATGCCAGTTTACGCTGCCCAGCCACCAATGGCCGAGGCCGGCTACCAGGGTCAGGGGCACCGCATGGGCCAGATCGGACCCCACCACGCGATGGGCGGCCAATTTAGGATAGAGGAAGAACAGCACCGTCACACCCAGGGCACCGGCCCCCACTGAGGAGATGGACACCAGCACGCCGAGCGTGGCCCCCATGACGACCGTCTTCCAGGGATGATGGACGGCATCCGGGTTGTTACGCCGAGCCCAATTGAACAAGCGCTGGCGGAAGATCAAAGCGCCGGCGGTCAACAACAGGGCGATGCCCAGGGCGAAGGTGATGGTCTTGGAGGCGCTGCCCAGGCCGCCGGGGGCGAAGAAATGCACCGCCAACAGGGTCAAGGCGGCGGCAGGGAGACTGCCGCTGGCCAAGAGCCGGACGATGCGCCAATCCACGGTGCCCTTTTTGGCATGCACCCAAGTGCCGCCGGATTTGGTGATGGCGGCGTAGAGCAGATCCGTGCCCACAGCGGTGGCCGGATGGATGCCGAACAGCAGCACCAACAGGGGCGTCATCAGGGACCCGCCGCCGACGCCGGTAAGGCCGACGATGGCGCCGACAACGAAGCCGGACAGGGTCTGGGCAAGATCGATCATGGCAGCGGGAATGGGGTTGCAAATGACAGGGGCGAATCCTAACGGCAACCCCTAATTACTAGAAATACTTTATTGTTAGTTCATCATAACCAAATGAAATTTACTGCATAACGATTGCCGCCCGCATCTACTTCAAAAGATTTTCGAAGATAAATTTTCCGCTCGGGACTTGTGGTCCAGATCGGCCACCATTACGCGCATACGGGTTTTTGACTTATCGCTTTAGCACTATGGCTTTAGTTAAGTTGGTAAAAATAACAAATTGACTAACGGGGAAAATGGTCAAACATACAAATACCATCTTCATTAAGATGGGTATTTAGCATGGACAAACATTTATTCCCAGAGGCTGTTCTGGTCGCACTCTTTTCCTCCGTCAGTTCGGCTGAAACCGCGTTGACCACTTATCTCGGCGCCTGGCTAGGCGACACCCTCGGTGGCATCCTGGGCTGGCTTGGGGGAGGAGCCCTGGCCATGACGGTACTTTTCCCCGCGCTCAATGCCTTGATCGACCGTGGCTCCCACCATCATTCGACCGACCGCAGTGAGCAATAGCGGAATTAAGGTTGCTGCGATTCCTGTTCCTGCTGTAGAGCCCACATCTGAGCATAGGCGCCGTTTCTCTCGAGCAGTTCCCGATGGCTGCCCCGTTCCAGCACCCGGCCTTTGTCCAATACCAGTATCTGGTGCGCATTCATCACCGTAGACAAACGGTGGGCAATGATGAGGGTGGTGCGCCCCAGGGCGGCCAGATCCAGCTCTGCCTGGATGGCCTTTTCGGTACGGGAATCCAGGGCCGAGGTGGCTTCATCAAAAATCAGGATGGGGGGGTTCTTGAGCAGCGCCCGGGCAATGGCCACCCGCTGCTTTTCGCCGCCGGAAAGCTTGAGGCCCCGCTCGCCCACCTTGGTCTCGTACTTGTCCGGCAAGCCTTCGATAAAGTCATGCAAGTGGGCGGCCCGGGCGGCGGCGATCACTTCATCATGGCCGGCGCTGGGGCGGCCGTACTGGATGTTGTAGAAAATGGTGTCGTTGAACAGCACCGTATCCTGGGGCACGATGCCGATAGCGGCGCGCAGGCTGGCCTGGGTGAACTGGCGGATGTCGCGGCCGTTGATGCGGACGCTGCCGCCCTGGACGTCATAAAAGCGGTAGAGCAAGCGCGCCAGGGTGCTCTTGCCCGAGCCGCTGTGGCCCACTACGGCAAGGGTCTGACCGACGGGAATATCGAAGTCCACACCATGCAGGATGGCGCGGTTGGCGTCATAGGAAAAATCCACCGCCTCGAACCGCACCGAACAGGGCTGCGGTTCCAAGACAACCGCGTCGGGGGCGTCCTGGATTTCCCGATTCTGGCCAAGCAAGCCGAACATGCGCTCGATGTCGGTGAGGGCTTGGCGGATTTCCCGGTAAAGGATGCCGAGGAAGTTCAGCGGTGTGTAAAGCTGGATCAGGAAGGCGTTCACCAACACGATGTCGCCCACGGTCATGGTGCCCGCCGTCACGCCGGCCGCGGCCCGCCACATCATCAAGGTGACACCCACGGCGATGATGCCGGCCTGCCCCAGATTGAGCCAGGCCAGGGATATCTGGCTGTCGATCTGGGCCGTCTCCCATTTTTTCATCTGCTTGTCGTAGCGGGCCTTCTCCCAGGCTTCGTTGTTGAAGTACTTGACGGTCTCGAAGTTGAGCAGGCTGTCGATGGCGCGGGCATTGGCGGCGGAGTCCAATTCGTTCACCAGGCGCCGCTGGGCGACACGGCGATTGGAAACGACGATGGTATAAGTCACGTAAGCCGTCAGGGTGCCCACCGTAATCAAAGCGAACACCACGTCGTAACGCACGGCCAAGACACCCAGCACCAACAGCACTTCAATCACCGTGGGTAGGATCGAATAGAGGGAGTAGCTGATCAGGCTGCCGATGGAGCGGGTACCCCGTTCGATGTCCCGCGTCAGCCCCCCGGTCTGGCGGTCCAGATGGAAGCGCAGGGACATGGCGTGGAGATGCTCGAATACCTGCAGGGCGATGTTGCGCACGGCACGCTGCGTCACGCGGGCGAAAACCAGTTCGCGGAACTCCTGGAACATGGCTGAAGAAAATCGCAGCAAGCCATAGGCGCCGAGCAGGCCGATAGGCACCGCCAGCCAGATCTGCTCCCGCGGGATGGCCAGGGTGTCGATCAGGTTCTTGAACACCAGGGGCACGGCGACATTGGCCACCTTGGCGCAAATCAGGCAGGTGAGGGCGATGATGACTCGCCACTTCCATTCCCACAGATAGGGCAGCAGGGTCTTGATGGTTTGCCAATCATGGCGTTCGGCGGGCTGCCCGGCGGGCAGCGGCAGTGCGGGGGCGCTATGTCTCATAGGGCGATTTTAAGCCGGTATGATGGGGCTTCCCTGCCAGCGAGGATATTTCCATGGATTCCACCGACCGCCTATTCCCCTTGCCCGACCGTCAGCCTGTGCTGCGGGTGATTCCCATGCCTGCCGACCTGAATCCGGCGGGGGATGTGTTCGGCGGCTGGATCATGGCGCAAGTGGACTTGGCAGGAGGCATCCCGGCCCGTCATCGCGCCCGGGGACGCACAGCCACGGTGTCGGTGAACTCCTTCCAATTCAAGCAGCCGGTGGCGGTGGGAGACTTGGTGAGTTTCTACGCTGACATCGTTCGCGTTGGCACTACGTCGATTACCGTGGACGTGCAGGTTTACGCCACCCGCCAGCCGCAACTGGCCGATCCGGTGACGGTTAAAGTGACCGAGGCGACATTGACCTATGTGGCGCTGACGCCGGATGGGCAGAAACGCACGATTCCGCCGGCCGCCGAATAGCCTAGGGACGAGGGCTTGGCGCCAAGCCCTTAAATGGAGGAAAGCCGCACATTGGCGGCGGTGAGGCGGGCGCTGAGCACCTCCAGGAAGCTTTGGTAGAAGTGCATGCGGCAGGTGTCCGAGGCGTGGCGCAGGGCATCGGCGCGTATGGTCATGGTGCGGGAGAGGGTGCGGCACACCACGTCGGCGCCGCGCACCTTGTTGTTGTAACCACCGATGATGGCCATTTCACCGAAGCAATCACCGGGGCTCAGCACGGACAAGGTGCGGCCTTTCTTTGTAACGTGGGCCTCGCCGTACATGAGGAAGCTGAAGAAGTCGCCCGGCTCCCCATCCTTCATGAGAATGGTGTCAGCCGCCACGTCGTCCCAGCGGGAAAAGCGCACCACCTCCCAGATTTCCACATCGGAAAAATCCCGGAAGAAGGGCAGCCCGCGCAGGGTCTCGAATTTCTCGCTGTCCGGTACTTCCCGGGAACGGTTGGCGATCTGCTTGTTGCGGAAGGACTGGGCCAGGTCGTGGGAGAACTCGTCCCAACTACGGTAACGCCCTTCCCTGTCCTTCTGCATGGCCCGGGCGACGATGGCGTCCAGGTTGGCGGGAATTTCGGTGCGGAAGGTGGATGGCGGCGGCGGGTCGTAGTTGGTGATCTGGTAGATCATGCCGTAGTTGCTGCTGGCCTGGAAAGGCAGGCGGCCGGTGAGCAACTGGTACATCACCACGCCCAGGGAATAGATGTCGGTCTGGTGGTTGAGGGGCAGCTCCTGCACCTGTTCCGGTGACATGTAGGCCGGCGAGCCGACGCCAGTCACCTGGGTGCGGGTTTGTTCGTCGTCGGCCAGCATGGCCGCGCCGAAATCGGAGACCTTGATATCGCCGCTGCCTTCGCCGGCCAGGAGGATATTCGCGGGCTTGATGTCGCGATGGGTAATGCCCAGGCGATGGGCATAGTCCAGGGCGCGGGTGCACTTGAAGACCATTTCCACCAGCCGCTCCACGGGCAGCAGCCGGTCCGGCGTACAGAACTGCTCCAGGGTGCCGCCGGGCACGTATTCCATGACGATATAGCTTTGGGCTTCGTCCACCACGGCATCGAAAATTTGCACGATGTGGGGGTGGTTGAGGCGCCCGGCCAGGGAAGCTTCGTTGACCAGTAGATGGCGGTAGATCTTGCCCCGTTCCTGGTCGCGCAGGGCTTCCGGCAGGATCAGCTTGACCGCCACCTCGCGCTGGGCGAAGGCGTCGTAACCCAGATAGACCGTGGAAGTGGCGCCTTCCCCCAGTTTCTGGCGGATCTCGTATTTGCCGACCTTATCCACGGCCACGGGCGGATTAAAGCTGGGCGCGAACGCGGGCAATGGCGGCCTTGACCTGGGCCGGCGCGGTGCCACCGATGTGATTGCGGGCGGCCAGGGAACCGGCCACGGTGAGCACGGCAAAAACGTCCTCGCCGATCAGGGAAGAGAAAGCTTGCAACTCCGCCAAGGTGAAGTCGGGCAAATCGCATCCTTTCTTTTCGGCGGCGCGCACCGCCAGGGCCACGGCTTCATGGGCATCGCGGAAGGGCAGGCCTTTTTTCACCAGGTAGTCGGCCAGATCGGTAGCGGTGGCATAGCCTTGCTTCAACGCGGCGGCCATGGCTTCCGGTTTGACGGTGATACCGGTGGCCATGTCGGCGAAGATGCGCAGGGTATCGATGAGAGTGTCCGCGGTGTCGAACAGCGGCTCCTTGTCTTCCTGGTTGTCCTTGTTGTAGGCCAGGGGCTGGCCCTTCATCAGGGTCAGCATGCCCATCAGATGGCCGAACACGCGGCCGCTCTTGCCCCGGGCCAGCTCCGGCACGTCCGGGTTTTTCTTCTGCGGCATGATGGAGGAACCGGTGCAGAAACGGTCGGCGATGTCGATAAAGCCGACCCGGGGGCTCATCCACAGGATCAACTCTTCCGAGAAGCGGGAAATGTGCACCATGATGAGGGAGGCCACCGAGGTGAACTCGATGGCGAAGTCCCGATCCGATACGGCATCCAGGGAGTTTTCGCAGACGCCGTCGAAACCTAGTTCCTTGGCCACGAATTCCCGGTCGATGGGGAAGGTGGTGCCAGCCAAGGCTGCCGCCCCCAAGGGCAGGCGGTTGGCCCGCTTGCGGCAATCCTGCACCCGTTCCCTGTCCCGCTTCATCATTTCCACGTAGGCCAACAGGTGGTGGCCGAAGGTCACGGGCTGGGCCACTTGCAGGTGGGTGAAGCCGGGCAGAGGCGTTTCCGCGTGCTTTTCAGCCAAGTTCAGCAAGGCTTCGATATAGGCCCGCAGCAGGGCATCAATGGTATCCAGGGTATCCCGCAACCAGAGGCGGATGTCGGTGGCCACCTGGTCGTTGCGGGAGCGGCCGGTGTGCAAACGCTTGCCGGCGTCACCCACCAGGGCGGTGAGGCGCTTCTCGATGTTGAGGTGGACGTCCTCGTCATCCAGGTTCCAATTGAACTCGCCCCGCTCGATTTCGCCCTTGATCTGTTCCATGCCACGCTGGATGGCCGCCAGATCGTCGGCAGAAATGATGGCTTGCTTGGCCAACATCTTGGCGTGGGCCAGGGAGCCGCGGATATCCTGGGCGGCCATGCGCCGGTCGAAGAACACCGATGCGGTGTACCGCTTCACCAGATCCGATACCGGTTCGGAAAAACGGCCCGACCAGGCCTTGCCACCTTCGGGAGCTTGTTGTTCTGTCATAATCGAAATGCCGCAAAAAAGACTGCCCGCTCATTACAGACTCACCGTGAGACAGGCCTGACAACCACCGCCAAAGCGCCATGGTCAAAGAACGCGAAAGTATACGGCAATTCCCCCTTCCGCCCGCTTCTGCCGCCCTCCTCGGCGGCGCCAGGCTGTGGCGGCGCCTGGGTATTGTGTCCGCCTTGGTGGTGGCCGTCGTGGTTGCCGCCGCCGGACTGATGGGGTTTCCTTGGGCGCCGGTACTCGCCGGCAGCGTGCCCACCGCCCTGCTGCTGTTACTTTGGTTCGTCCGCAGCCGCTACATGCAAGCGCCGGCCATGACCGAAGCGCGGTTGATGGCCTTGTCCGCCCGCATCCGTCCCCATTTTCTGTTCAATAGCCTGAATGCCGTGCTTGGCACCATCCGTAGCGACCCTCGTCGAGCGGAAACGGCCCTGGAGGAATTGGCCGAATTGTTCCGTGCGCTGTTGCAAGACCCCAAGGAACTGGTCCCCTTATCGGAAGAGCTGTCCCTCTGTCGCAAATATTTGGCCCTGGAACGGTTGCGCCTGGGAGACAGGATCCAGGTGAATTGGGATATAAACAGTTGCCCACCGGATGCCTTGATGCCCCCTCTGATGCTTCAGCCCTTGCTTGAAAACGCTGTGTATCACGGCGTGGAGCCTCTGGTCGACCCGGGTTGCATTTCCATCCGCATGGTCAGCGCCGGGGGGATGTTGGTGCTTGAACTATCCAATCCCTTCGATCCTCGCCATGGGCACGGCGCCGGCAACCGCATGGCCTTGGGCAACATCAGGGAACGTCTGGCCCTCTTTTACGGGCAAGGCGCCACGCTCGATAGCGAAACCATCAAGGATCGCTATGTGGTGCGGATTGTTCTGCCCTATTACGCAACATCACCGACGGGGCGAACATGAACAGCCCCCTGCGCGTTTTGGTGGTGGATGACGAAGCGCCGGCCCGGGCACGGATGAAGCAATTGCTGGACGACCTTGGTGATCGGATATCGCTCACTGTTATCGGCGAAGCCTCTGACGGGCAAATGGCGTTGGACGTGTTGGCCGAACAACCTGCGGATGTCGCTTTGATCGACATCCGCATGCCGCGCATGGATGGGCTGCAGCTTGCCTTGCATTTGTCCCAGATGCCGACGGCGCCGGCTATTATTTTCGTCACCGCGTTCGATCAATATGCGGTTAAGGCCTTCGAACTGACCGCTACGGACTATCTGCTCAAGCCAGTCCGGGCCGATCGCCTGCTCACCGCCTTGCAGAAGGTGCAACGCCATCCGCCACCTTCCCCCGCCGCAGCGCTGCACGCCCTGGTTCCCGAGGGACGGCAGCATTTGCGTTCGACGGTGCGGGGTAAGGTGTTGCTGATTCCAGTAGGCGACATTCTCTATTTACGCGCAGAGCTCAAATATGTGACCGCACGCACCGAAACGGCGGAGTATCTTTTGGATGAATCCCTGGCCCATCTTGAAAATGAATTCGCCAGCCGATTCCTGCGGGTGCATCGTAGTTGCCTGGTGGCCCGCAACGCCATTTCCGGCTATGAAAGGGATAAAGGGGATACCCCCGGAGATGAAAGACAGTGGGTTTTGCTGCTGGCTGGTCTCGATGAAAAAATCCCGGTAAGCCGCCGCCAATGGCCCACCGTCAAAAATTTGCTCGAGGCTTGATATGGAAAACAGTCTGCTCAATTTCTCCTATGAAACGGCATCCCGCTTCTGGTCGCCGGAGCAGCCGTGGATAGTCTTGGCTGGTTGCATCATTTGGTTCGCCTTGCGCAAAACCCTGCCCCAGGGCAGCCAATACGTTCTCAAACAGACTCTCGCTTTTTTCATCCTCAGCCTGCTGGGCGAACTCGCTTCCGCCATCATGGACGTGATTGGTTGGCACTCGGTTGCGGCGGGATTTTTCGAGTTCTCCCTGCTGACCGTAGGCATCGCCTTGATCCGGTTTTCGGGCCTGTTACTGTTCCGGGTGATGATGCCATCGCTGGGCGTGGCGACGCCCCGAATCCTCGAGGACCTGACCGTCATCGTGGCTTACTGCGCCTGGGGCGTCATTCGCCTGCGCTACGCAGGATTGGATTTGTCCCACATCGTGGCCACGTCGGCTGTCATCACGGCTATTGTCGCGTTCGCCATGCAGGACACCTTGGGCAACATCTTGGGTGGCCTGGCAATCCACCTCGACCATTCCGTGGAAATAGGGGATTGGGTAGTGATGGAGGGTGTCTCGGGACGGGTCATTGACATCCGTTGGCGCTACACCAAGATCGCCACCCGCAACGGCGAAAAGGTAGTGATGCCCAACAGCTTTCTCATGAAAAATAAATTCTCCGTCGTAGGCATCTACGGAAACAAAAACGACGCTTGGCGGCGCTGGATCTGGTTCAACGTCGATTTCGAACATCCGCCCCATCGGGTCATGGATGTGGTGGAACGCGTAGTCAAGGAAGCGGAGATCGCAAACGTCGCTCACGATCCAGCGCCGCAAGTAGTGGTGATGGAATTCGGTGCAGGGTTCGCCCGGTACGCGCTGCGCTACTGGCTGACCGACCCCCAGTTCGATGACTCCACCGATTCCGAAGTGCGCGCCCATGTCTTTTATGCCTTGGAACGGGCAGGAATGAACCTCGCCATTCCTCAGGAAGTACGGCACATTGTCAAAGAAAACGAAAGCCACGAGCATCTCCTGGCCAGTCGCGAACAGCAACGTCGTATGGAAGCGCTTATCGGCGTGGAGTTATTCAAGGAGCTTTCCCAGGAGGAATTACGCACCCTGGCGGGCCATTTAATCCATGCACCTTTCACAAGGGGTGATGTCATTACCCGCCAGGGTACCAGCGCCGACTGGTTGTATATCCTGATTTCCGGTGATGCGGATGTATGGCTGGAGTCGAACCAGGAACGCAAGCTTCTGACCACCCTGCACGCCGGCGCGGTGTTTGGTGAAATGGGTCTGATGACCGGCGAACCTCGTCGAGCGACTGTGATCGCGCGAACTGATGTGGATTGCTATAGCCTGGGCAAATCTGGACTCAACGCCATTCTCCAGGCTAGGCCATCGGTGGCGGAGGAAATATCCCGCATCCTTTCCAGTCGTGAAGGAGAGCTGGAAAAAGCACGGCAAGCGTTGGATATATCGGCACACGCGCAACGCAAGCCTAGTCATGAATCCTTGCTCGGCAGGATTCAGGCTTTTTTCAAACTGCCCGGTTAACTGCTACCGGGGTGAAAGGCGCAGTAGTTAAGGCTACTAGCGGATTCGTTGCCTATTCAAGACCATCGTGTCCCTAGCAGGGAGCTATGGAATGAGACCCTTCTAAGCCCTTCTGACGCAGATTCGCCAACGGGCAATGCTGTGCCGATGTAGATTTTGAATTTCCCAAAGGCAAACGCCCCACCTTTTTGGGGTGGGGCGTTTGGGGAGGGGGGTCTGGCGCTGACCTACTT
>RXJP01000034.1 GCA_003963315.1 Rhodocyclaceae bacterium
GGGTGTTGCGTTGCAATATCCGAGACTTTACGACAATACCAAAAGCCCGCGGGTTTCCGGGCTTGATGTAGCTCAACAGCGGCGGAAATTACGGTTTGGGGTTGTGCCTGAGGAAGACTTGATGTTCATTGACGAGGGGCTAACCCCTCCCCGCCCCCCTTATCAGGGGGAGTCCGGAATCCGATGCTGGACACAGTATCGCCCCTCCCCTGACAAGGGGAGGTCGGGAGGGGTTGCGGTTTTGATTTTCCTGCTTCCCCCATCGGTATCCCCAGTGCGCTTCCACCGCAATGCCAGCCCTGCGTTTCATGGGTTTCCGGCGTGCCTGCGATTGCCCTGGCCAGCAGGGGAACGGTTTCCCGGCCTTGGCGGTCCCAGTGCTATGCTCCCTTCCCCGCCCATCGGCACGCCGCCATGAACGACCGTATTGATCCCGACCTCCTGATGCCTCCCGTCCCGCTGCGGGATAGTCGTGGGCGCGAATTGCGGGACCTGCGCATTTCCATCACCGACCGCTGCAATTTCCGCTGCACCTACTGCATGCCGAAAGAGGTGTTCGATGCCGACTATCCCTACCTGCCCCGCACCGATCTGCTGAGTTTCGAGGAGATCGAAACCGTGGCGCGGCTGGCGGTGGCGGCGGGGGTGAACAAGATCCGCCTCACCGGCGGCGAGCCGCTGTTGCGGCGGGGCATGGAAAAGCTGGTGGCGGCGTTGGCGAAGATTCCCGGCATCGACCTGGCCCTCACCACCAACGGTTCCCTGCTGGCGAAAAAAGCCCAGGCCCTGCGCGATGCCGGATTGGACCGCATCACCGTGAGCCTGGATGGCCTGGATGAAGCGGTATTCCAACGCATGAACGACGTGGATTTCCCCGTGGCCCAGGTGCTGGAAGGCATTGCCGCCGCAGAGGCGGCGGGTTTTGCCAACATCAAGATCAACGTGGTAGTGCAAAAGGGTGTCAACGAGGGCGAGATCCTGCCCATCGTCCGCCATTTCCGCGGCAGCGGCCATGTGCCCCGTTTCATCGAATTCATGGACGTGGGCAGCAGCAACGGCTGGCGCATGGATCAGGTGCTGCCGTCGGCGCAAGTGCTGGACATGATCGATGCCGAGTTCCCCATCGAAGCCCTGGGGCCCCACAGTGCCGGCGAGGTGGCCCAACGTTGGCGTTATCGGGATGGCGGCGGCGAGGTGGGGGTGATCTCCTCGGTGACCCGGGCCTTTTGCAGCACCTGCACCCGCCTGCGTCTTTCCACCGAGGGCCGGTTCTACACCTGTTTGTTCGCCCATGAGGGCTTCGACCTGCGCGCCCTGTTGCGCGCCGGGGCCGATGAGGCCACGCTGTCTGCCGCCCTGGAGGGGCTATGGACGGCGCGGGCCGACCGCTATTCGGAGCTGCGGGCCGACGGCAAGGGGCGGACCGTGGTGCCCCTCAAGCGCATCGAGATGTCCTACATCGGCGGTTGAGGCGGTACCTAGAAGGGCAGTTCGAAAATCGCCTTGAGGGTGGTCTTTTCCGCGGCATGGGTCATGCCCTTGCCGATGCCCAGGTTGAATACCCAGGGCTTGCGGTCATAGTCCATCACGACGAAGAGCTTGTTGTCCTGGTCTTCCCAGGGCAGGGTGGCGCCGATCTGGCCGCGGTCGGTGTAGTACTCCAGGCCCAGGGCCATGCCCTCTGCCACGCGGCGGGTGCCTTTCAAGCCGAAGCCGTAGCCCGGCTTCCCCGCGGCAGCGTCGGAAAGCTCCCAGCCGATGACCGGATTGACGCCCAGCAGCCAGTCTTCATTGCGCCAGCCGCCCATGATGCGAAGCTCGGCATTGCTGCGGACTTGATTGAAACGTTGGCCAACCCTACCCACTTCCAGATTGGCGCCCGCGAACCAGCCGCCGGTTTCTTCGTCGCCCTTGATGGGCAGCCACTTGATCCGCCCTTTGACGCCGGCCAAGTAGAGATGGCCGGTGGCGCCGTCCCGTACGCCGGGCAGGTACAAGCCGGCTTCCAGCGTTTTGGTCAGGCCCCAGGAGAGTTCCGGCGTGACGAACAGGGAATGGTCGGTGGTGACTTCGCCCGCATAGTCCGGGGTCTTGCGCCCGCGGGGAAAGGTGATGGCGTGCAGTTCGACGCCGAACTCGCCAGGATCGTTGATTTCATCGGTATAGACCTGAATTTCATCAGTCAGGGCAGCATGGCTGAGGGGGCTGAGGAGGCAGCCGGACAAAGCCAGGGCGACGCAAAATACATGGGGAAACTTGGGCATGGGGAGACGTTTGGGAAGCGGGGGATGTTCAGACCCGGAACGCGGCCAGGGATGACCGCAGGAAGTCCGTTTGGGATTGCAGGGAGCGGGTGCTTTCGTGCCCCTGTTCAATGGCCGTCATATTCTCGTCGGACATGGCGGCTATGCGTTCCACCTGAGTGGCAATCTCGTGGGCAGCGCTTTGCTGTTCTTGCAAGGCGGAGGAAATGTCGCGGAAGCGCATGGTGGTGTGCTGGGCCAACTCCCGGGTGCGGGTGAAGGCGGAAGCGGCGGCTTCGATCTCGGCCACGCCCGAGGAAACCTGTTCCACGCTGCGGCCCATGTCGTCGGCGGATATCCTCGTCAAATCCCGGATATGTTGGATCTTGCCGGTGATGTTGGCGGTAGTGCTGCTGGTATTTTCCGCCAGCTTGCGTACTTCGTCCGCCACCACAGCGAAGCCTCGGCCTTGTTCCCCGGCTCGGGCCGCTTCGATGGCGGCATTGAGCGCCAGCAGATTGGTCTGGTCGGCGATGTCGTGGATCATGTTCACCATGGCGGAGATCGCTTCGGTCTCGCTTTCCAGGGAGCGAATGCCGGTGGCGGCATGTTCGACGCCGGAAGCGATCTGCTGGATGTCGGCAGTGGCCCGTTTCATCAAGGCTTCGCCTTCGCCGCAGACCTTTTCGGTTTCGGTCATCTCGTCGTGGATGCCCGCGGCGTGGCTGTTGATGGCGTCCACGCTGCTGGCCAGTTCTTCCGTGGCGCTGGTAATCGCCCTGGCCGCATCGTTCTGTTGGCTGCTGCCTTCCGTAATCCGGTCCATGCCCCGGGCGATGGTGTTGGCGGAATCCTGAACATGGGCTGCGTGGGCCAGAATGTCCATCAAGGTCAGGCGCAAACGCCCCGTCATTTCCTGCAACGAATACAGCAGGCTGGCGGCGGGGATGGATTCAGCCGTGCGGGGGAGGACCATGTCGCCATCGGCGACTCGGCGGGTGAGCCTGGCAACCTCGGCCGGTTCGTCCCCCAGCAGCTTGATCAGGGAAGCGTAGAGCAGGCGACCGGAAAACAGCATGAGCAGCGCTGTGCCGATACCCAAACCCAGGCTGATTAGCCGCGCAGTTTCAATACTGCGCTCGGTGCGGTCGGCGGTGGCCTGGCTGCGTTCGCGAATTTCCGTTTCCAGTTGCTGTAGCTGGTTGGTCAGGGCCTCGGCGCGGACATCGAAGCCTTCATTGGGGGCTTTCATGATGGCGTTGCCTGCCTCGCGCCCATCGCTGGCATAGCTTTTTGCCATGCGTACCCCCACCTCGTGGAATTGGCTGAGCTGGCCCGTGATGGCGGTGACTTTCGCTTGCAGGTCCGGCTGCAGGCGTCCCAACTCGGCCAGATTCTGCTGGGCCTGCTTCAGGTTCTCCTCGGCGTCCTTGAAACCGTCGGCTTCCCCCGTGGCGGAGACATCGGTCAGGAACTGCTGGATTTGAACCACGTTGAATCGTGTCTGCAACATGGCCAGGATGGCCTTTTGGGATACCTGGTGCTCGTAGCGCGATTCATTGATGCTGCTTGAGAAGCCGATCCAGACGACCGCCAGCAAAATGCCCAGTAGTAGCAAACCGAAACCCGTGGACCGGGTAATGGTCTTTTTGACCGTAAGGGAAGATGACATGCACTGCTACCTATTCAGTGAGGGAATGCAGGAGGCGTGCAGTCATGGACGATGACCGCCGCCTCCCCATCCTGGCGGCTTCACGGTCATGGGCGGGAACGTGGGTTCTCAGCCTTTAGACCGAAGCTTTGCGCTCCTTGTTTTTCAACGAGGATGGCCTTGAGCAGGGGGATTGCCGGAACGACCGGCGGCAGCATATTACCCCAATAATATATAGGGTTATAGCTTTGGTCATAGGAGGCGGGGTGCTGAACCCTACCTGGTTTTTCCCTGGCGACGCTTTTTCAGCGGGCCTTAAGGATGTTTCAGGCGTTGTTGCACGGTAGCGGCGATCCGGTTGAGCAGTGCGGCCACATGGGCCCGTGCCGGGCTGTCGGTACCGGGAAAGCGATAGACGATATGTACGGTTCCCGGTGAATCGGCCAGGGTGTAGAGGGAAATCGCCAGGGGGCAATAGGCGATCTGGTCGGGGTTTTCCTCCGTCATCTGCCAGGCATCCCGGGCGCTGCAAAATTGCACCACTTCGGCTTCGGCGAAAACATTGCGTGTCTTGCCCAGGCTCGGCCCGGTGCGGGCCAACATGTCGCCGACGCGGGCGATCTGCCCCGCCAGCAGACCCTCTTCCTGAATCACTTCCTGCAATACCGCCCGGGCTGTGGCCAGGGTGGTTTCCGCCGTGAGGGCGCGAGCCGGCGCGGCGTCCTCGGCGATGGCGTTGCCATGGGCGGCAGCGAAGACGATCAACGACAGAAGCAATGCAAATGGCGACGGTGGGTTCATAGGGAGAGCGCAGCCAGACGGGAGGGGTAGCGCCAATTGTGCCTCATCATGGCCTGCCCATAAAAAATGCGGCACCCACAGGTGCCGCAGAAGCTAGGAGAGACAGCATGCAATGCCGGCCCGGCGTTGCCGTCGGGCCGAACTGCATCAGAAGAAGACGACAGCGCCCAGGGACACGGAACGCGTCTTCAGGTTCACGTTGCTGTCGGCAACGTTCTTCACGTCTTCGGTGTTGAATTCGCCCACCAGATTGAGGAACTTGTTGAAGGCGTGGTAGACCCCGATGGTGTAGGAGTTGTTGGTGATCTTCTTGCCGTTATTAGTCAGCCAGCCGTCCTTGTCCTCGTTGCGACCGTAGTTCAGGCCCAGCTTGGTCTTGGCGGTTGCCTGATAAGTGCCTTGCAGGAAGTAGCCGGAAGAATCGAGCAGGGCGCCGGAAGCATTGGCGCCGCCGAGGAACTGCGCACCGATGGTGGACAGGCCCAGGCCCTTGCCGCGGAAGGTGTAGCCCACCAGGCCGAGCTTGTCGAAGGTGGCCTTGATACCGGCCTCCTCGCCGTTGGCGCGATAGCCCACGCCGTTGCAAGCACCCACGGCGGCGAAGGCGGCCGCGCTGGCGTTGCAGTTAGTGCTCTGGCTGACGTAGCCGACCCAGGCCTTGCCGGGAGCGCTGCCCTTCCAATCATAGGAAGCCTTGGCCTGCAGGCCGGGGGTCTTGGTTTCGTTGCCGGAGAACTTGGCGGGCTGGAACAGGCCGACGGAGCCTTCCAGGCCGTCCTTGTTCGGCGTGGTGTAGGTGGCCTGGGCCTGGAAGCCCGTGTACATGTAGCCGTGGCCGATCATGCCGAAGGTGGTGTTGTAGGGGATGGAGGCATTGGTGGTGCCGCCGACGCCGATCAGGGTCATGTCGGAGAAGATGACTTCTTGGGCGAACAGGCCGATATCGCGGCCGACTTTGATGGTGCCCCAGTCCTTGTTGCCGAACTGGAGGTACAGGTTGCGGGTGTCGATCTGGCTGTAGGGATTGGTGATGCCGGCGCCGTTGGCGTTGTTGCCGATGGGCAGGCCGACCACGCTGGAGTTGTTGTTGATGCCGGGGGCGAAGCTGATGTGCGCCTTGACGTCGGTGCCGTCCACCGTGGTGGTGGCGACGAAGTTGATCCAGCCGGGCAAGAGGCCGTTGGAGATGCCGCTGTTGGACGTGGAGGCCTTGGCGCCGGTGGCGTTGTTGGTCCAGTCTTCCTGGCGGTTGACGAAGAAACCGTTGACGGTGCCGTTGATGTCAACGTTCACGTCGTTCTGGCTGAAGCTGACTGCTTGGGCGCTGCCGGCGGCGGCGCCGGCCAGCAGGGCGATGGCGATGGATTGTGCGAGCTGAGACTTTTTCATGAGTGCTCCATATTTTTTGGTCAAGGCGATAAGCCAAATCCGGCTGCGGGGGTATGGGGGATACCCCCGCAGTCCGATCTCCTCCGTACCTCGGTTGCGTAATGGCGCGCGCACCGAAGAGTGCTTCTCCTATTGCCAAGGCCATGCCAGGCATGGGCGCAGGGGACTTCCCGCCGCTGGCTTTGTCGCCCTTACCCGCTTCTGGCGCGGGATTCCGTCCGGTTTCGGCCTTCCGTTTTCAATTCGAAATGTTTCAATTTATTTTGTTCATGTTTAAACAATGGACAGGTGTGGCGCAGGTTGTGCGCAATTGAAACAGTGGCCGGCGCCATCGCCGGCCTTGTCGTGGGCAGCCGGTCGCCCCTGAGTACGGACGAAAAAAAGCCCCGCAGGAAATCCTGCGGGGCTGGAATCGCGCTTATCGGGCGCGGAGGAGGCACTACGGAAAATCAATAGCGATAACGCACGCTGGCGCCGATCAGCCAGTTCTGGCCGGGGGCCGGTTCGTAATAGCGGCCGTTGCCGTCGCCGACGATGACGGAGCCGATATAGCGGCGATCAAAGGCGTTGTTGAGGCGCAGGTACTCCTGCCATTGCCAGGCCCCTTGCTTCTGTTCCATACCGACGCGCAGATTGACCACCGTATAGCCCGGCGCGGCGGGTTGGTTGTTGGTGTCCTCCACATAGACCCGACCCTGGCTGACCAGCTCGACGCCGGCGTTGAATCCGTCGCCGTTCTTCCAGGCCACTTCGCCGAAGAAGCTGGCCTGGGGTATGCCGGGTAGTTTTTTGCCCGCGGGGATGGCGGTGGTGACGCCGTTCACCTTGCTGGAAAAGCCCTCCTCATAGGTGGCGCCCATGGCGGTCAAGGCCATGCGTGCGCTGTAACCGCCGCGCCAGGCAGTGTCGAGTCCCAACTCGATGCCCTGGCGCAGGGTCTTGCTGGCGTTCTTGTAGCTGGAACGGCCGTTGGAGGTGACATCCACCACCAGTTCGTTGTCGGTATCCACGCGGAACAGGGCGGCGTTGATGCGGGTGTCGTCGCCGATCAGGGCCTTGATGCCGGTTTCCAGATGGCGGCTGGTGGCCGCTTGCAGGTTGTAGCTGAAGCCGCCGCCGGTGCCGGAATAGAACAGTTCGTTGAGGGTGGGGGCCTCAAAGCCGCGGGCGGCACTGGCATAAATATTCGTCGCCTCGTTCAGACGGTACAGGAAGCCGGCACTGGGCGTCGTCTTGCTGTAGCTGACCTTGCCGCTGTCATCGCCGTTGCTGAGGAAGCGGTCCTTGACGTTGAAGGCCACCCGGCTATGGCGCAGGCCGCCGGAAAGCTGCCAGGGGCCCCGGTTCCATTCGGCTTGAACATAGGGGTCGACAGAATTCACGTCGTCCGTTTCGCTGCGACGCAGGGCCCCTTGGACGCCCAGGGTGTTGCCGATGAAGTTTTCATAACCCTTGCGGTCGTCGCTGGATTTGTCCAGATCCAGGCCGGCGGTGGCGGTGAGGGTGCCGCCAGCCAGGGACATGTCGCGGCTGGCGCGCAGGCTCAGGCCGGAGAAATCCCGGTCGAAGTCGATCACGCCGCCGGACTGTTTGTTGCTGGCTTGTTGGGTGGCTTTGGGAATGGATTGGAACTGGGTCACGCTACGGGTGCCGCTGTAGGCGGATGCCTGGAACTGGGTGGCGCCGAAACGGGTTTCAAAGGTGGCGCCGCCCTGCAGGTGGTCGATGCTCTTGCGGGTGTTGAAGCTGATCGCGCCGGAGGTCACGCTGCGGGGCGTGGTGTTGGCGGTCTGCCAATCCAGGCCCAGGGGGTCCTGGGTGTTCTTCTGGTTCAGGCTGTTGCCTACCAGGGTGATGCGGCTGTCGTCGTCCAGGCGGTAGCGCAGCTTGGCGAAGGCCTGGTCGCGGCCGGCGGCGCTGTGGTCGCGGTAGCCGTCGGTATTGAAGGTGGAGGCGTCCATCAGGTAATCCACCTTGCCGCTGAAGCCTTCGATCCCGGCGTCGGTTTTCACGCTGCCGTAACTGCCGGCGCTGATGCTGCCGTTGACGGCATTGCCCGTGGGATTGCGCGAGAACAACTGCACCACGCCGCCGGCGTTGTTGCCGTAGAGGGCGGAGGCGGGGCCGCGCAACACTTCGATGCGTTCCGCCACATCGAGGTTGAAGGTGGCGGCCTGCCCCTGTCCATCCGGTGTGGAAGCGGGAATGCCATCGGTGATGAGCTTGATGCCGCGCACGCCGAAGGCGGAACGGGCGCCGAAACCGCGGGAGGAAATTTGCAGGTCCTGGGCGTAGTTCTGCCGGTTCAGTACGGTGATGCCGGGCACTGCGGCCAGGGCTTCGGAAACGTTGACCTTGGCCTGGGCGGCGCCGATGCGCGACTGGTCCACCACATCCACCGATACCGGCAGATCGAAGCTCTTGTGTTCGACGCGGCTGCCGCTGACCACCACGGGGTCCAGCACCAGCTCCTGGCCGTGGGCGGCCAGGGAAGCCGTGGCGGCAGCGATGAGCAGCGAAAAGGTGCCGCAGCGGAAAGGTGGGTTAGGGACATACCGATTAAGTCCCAACCCGTTCGGGCTGAGCTTGTCGAAGCCCGGTGTTTCTATGGCCAGCGCTTCGACAAGCTCAGCGCAAACAGGCTTGTTCAACGCTTCCTTAGGAGAATTTTTCATGGTGTGGTGTGCGGATCGACAATGAGGGGGATGACGCTTACATCCTAGGCAACGGGTGAAGTTGCCGCGTCCGTGGATTCGCTATTTGCGCCTCATGAAAATCATGAGATGGAAAGTGATGCTTGTGTTCACGCCTCGATCAAGCCGTTGCGCACGGCCATGAGGGCCATCTCGGCGCCGTTGCTGACCTTGAGCTTCTGCTTGATGTGATAGAGATGGGTGCCCACGGTGCTGCCCGAGAGATGCAGTTCTTCGGCCACCTGCTGCACCGAACGGCCCTGGGCCAAGTGCAGGAAGACCGCGTACTCGCGGTCGGTGAGGGTCTCCGCCGGATGGCCGCCGTCCCCCATCTGCGCCAGGGCCAAGGCCGGCGCCAGGGCCGGGTCGATGGTGCGCTTGCCTGCGACCACCTGGCTTGCCGCGGCGAGGAAGGTGTCGGGCTCGCACTGCTTGGACACATAGCCGGTCGCTCCCAGGCGCAAGGCTCGCAGCGGCGTGACGGTGTCGGTATGGGCGGACAGCATCAGCACCTTCGCCTGGGGATGCCAAGCCATCAAGCGTTCCAACGCCACCAGCCCACCCATGCCAGGCATGGAGACATCCATCACCAGCAGGGGCGGCGTATGCAAGCCATAGAGCCGCAAGGCTTCCTCGCCATTGGCCGCTTCCAAGGGCGGCAGGGCGCCCGCGCCTTCCAGCAGCAGGGCGAAACCGCGGCGGACCAGGGCATGGTCATCAGCCAGCAGGGCTTGGACGCCGTGCAGATGGTTCAAGGCTATGGCAGACATGAAACGGTCTCCAGGGAAAGTTGGGGGAAAGGTTCTGAGGCCAGCGGCAGCGTCGCCCGCAAAAGGGTGCCACCTCGCACCGGGGTTTCCAACACCAGTTGTCCGCCCAGGCATGTCACCCGTTCTTTCAGTCCGACAAGGCCGAAGCCGGCCGTTTGGCGGGCTGCCTTTAAACCGCGGCCGTCGTCCGCCACCTCGGCGATGGCATGGCTGCCGTCGCAAAACAGGCGTACCCGGACACAGCGGGCATCGGCATGGCGGACGACGTTGGTCAGGCCTTCCTGCACCAGGCGCAGCAAGGCTTGGCTCTGCGCTTCATCCAAGGCCGGCAAGTCGCCCAGCTCGGCTTCCAGGCGAATGCCGCTGTGGCGGCCGCGCCAAGCCAGCAGGTGACGCTCCAGCGCCTCCGCCAGGCCGCTTGACGGACGCAGGCGTTGGAGGATGCCGCGGACTTCCTGCTGCATTTCACCGGTCACCGCCAGGATGCTTTGCGCGGTGCCGTGCAGTTGCTCGTTGTCCCGGGTGCGTTGGGCGATGGCGCCGGCCAGGGCGCGCACGGCGGTGATGCCCTGGGCCAGTTCGTCGTGCAGCTCCCGGGCGATGGCGGTACGTTCGTCTTCCAGTCGCGCATTGATGCGCACCGCCACCGCCTGTTCGCTTTCCAGCAGGACGTTGTGCCGCACCGCTTCGTCCAGCCGGTCGTTCATGGCGTTGAAACTGCGGGCCAGGCGCATCAGCTCCGGCACCGGGTAAAGGGGCAGGCGGGTGGAGAATTGTCCTTGTACCGTCTTG
>RXJP01000128.1 GCA_003963315.1 Rhodocyclaceae bacterium
GCAACGCAACACCCGCTTCAGCCCCGACGCCATTCCCCGGCCAGCGGACAAAAAAGGACGGACCATGACCGACGCAGTGGAAACCATCGAGAACCGCACCTTCGACGAAATCAAGGTAGGAGACAGCGCCAGCCTCTCCCGCACCCTGAACAACGAGGACATCCAGGCCTTCGCCATCATGTCCGGCGACATCAGTCCCACCCACCTGGATCCGGAATACGCGAAATCCTTCGCCTTCCGCGAGATCATCGCCCACGGCATGTGGCCCGGCGTGCTCATCACCACCGTGCTCGGCACCGAACTGCCCGGCCCCGGCACCATCTTCATCGACCAGAGCATCCACTTCGTGCGCCCGGTGCGCCTGGGCGACACGGTGAAAGTCACCGTCACCTGCAAGCAGAAGTTCGACCACACCCACCACATCATTTTCGATTGTTCCTGTGTAAACCAGGATGGCGCCGAAGTCATCAGCGGCGTCGCCGAAGTGAAGGCCCCCACCGAAAAGGTGAAGCGGCCCAAGATGTCCCTGCCTGACCTCAAACTGACCCAGACCAAGAAATCCCGTTATGAGCATCTGCTGGAAATCACCCGGGGCCTCGCCGCCATTCCCATGGCCGTGGTGCACCCCTGCGACAAGGAGTCCCTGGAAGGCGCCTTGATGGCCCGGGACGCGGGCTTGATCATCCCCACCCTGGTCGGCCCGGAAGCCAAGATCCGCGCCCTGGCGGAGCAATACGGCTTCGACCTCAAGGGCTGCGCCATCCTCGATGTGCCCCACAGCCACGCCGCCGCCGAACTGGCGGTCAGCCTGGTGCGGGAAGGCAAGGCCGAGGCCCTGATGAAGGGCTCCCTCCACACCGACGAGCTGATGGGTGAAGTGGTGGCCCGCAACGGCCTGCGCACCGACCGCCGTATCAGCCATGTTTTCCTGATGGACGTACCCACCTACCCGCGCCCCCTGCTCATCACCGATGCCGCCGTCAATGTGGCGCCCACCCTGGACGATAAGGTGGACATCTGCCAGAACGCCATCGACCTCGCCCGCATGCTGAAGATCGACACCCCGAAAGTGGCGATCCTGGCCGCCGTGGAAACCGTCAATTCCAAAATGCAGGCCACCCTCGACGCCGCCGCCCTGTGCAAGATGGCCGACCGTGGCCAGATCAAGGGCGGCCTGCTGGACGGCCCCCTCGCCTTCGACAACGCCATCTCCCTGGTGGCCGCCAAGACCAAGGGCATCAAGTCCCCTGTGGCGGGCCAGGCCGACATCCTGCTGATGCCCGACATCGAATCCGGCAACATGGTGGCCAAGCAGTTGGAATACCTGGCCGACGCCCTCGCCGCCGGCATCGTGCTCGGTGCCAAGGTGCCCATCGTGCTCACCAGCCGCGCCGACACCGCCCGCACCCGCACCGCCTCCACCGCCGTGGCGGTGGTGATGGCCCACGCCCGCCGTGCTGCCCTCAAAGCCTTGCCGGGAGCCGCCTAATGGCCGACGCCATCCTCACCCTCAACGCCGGCTCCTCTTCCATCAAGTTCGCCCTCTACGCAAAAACCCGCCCCATCTCACCCATCGCCGAGATGACCGGGCAGATCGACGGCATCGGCGCACGGCCCCACATCAAGGCCAAGGACAAGGCCGGCAACAAATTGGACGACGTGGACATCCCCCTCGTCGGCAATGCGGAAACCCAGCACCACGGGGCCCTGGAGTTCCTGGTGGACTGGCTCCACGGCCACGAGGCCGGCTGGACCATCATCGGCGTCGGCCATCGGGTGGTGCACGGCGGCTCGGTGTATTCCCAGCCCGTGCTGCTCACCGACACCTGCACCGACAAGCTGCGCCAGTTCGTACCCCTCGCCCCCCTGCACCAGCCCCACAACCTGGACGGCATCGACGCCCTCCACGCCTGCCTGCCCGGCGTGCCGCAAGTGGGCTGCTTCGACACCGCCTTCCACCGCAGCCAGCCCGAAGTGGCCCAGCGCTACGCCTTGCCGCGCAAAATCAGCGCCGAAGGCGTGCGACGCTACGGATTCCATGGCCTCTCCTACGAATACATCGCCGGTGCCCTGCCCGACGTGCTGGGTAAAAAAGCCGACGGCAAGGTCATCGTCGCCCACCTGGGCAACGGCGCTTCCCTCTGCGCCATGGAAGGCCGCAAGAGCATCGCCACCACCATGGGCTTCACCGCTGTGGAAGGCCTGATGATGGGCACCCGCACCGGCAGCATCGACCCCGGCGTACTGCTCTACATGATGGACGAACACGGCTACGACAGCAAGGCCCTGACCAAGCTGCTCTACAAGGAATCGGGCCTGCTGGGCGTTTCCGGCATCTCGCAAGACATGCGCACCCTGCTCGCCTCCGACGAGCCGGAAGCCAAGGAGGCGGTGGAACTTTTCTGCTACCGCCTGATCCGCGAAATCGGCTCCCTCACCGCAGCCCTGGGTGGCCTGGACGCCCTGGTATTCACCGGCGGCATCGGCGAACACGCCGCCCCCGTCCGCGCTGCCGCCTGCCGCAACTTGGCCTGGCTGGGGGTGGACCTGGACGACGCCGCCAACCAGCGTGATGCGGAACGCATCTCCAGCGCCAACAGCAAGGTCGACGTGCTGGTACTGCCCACCAACGAAGAATGGATGCTGGCGCGGCACGCGGTGGAAATCATCCACTGAGACTCACCATGAGAATGCTTTTCGCTGTGCTGATCCGCTGCATGTGGGCAAGCATTTTTCTGCTGTCGGCATCGGCAATGGCGGCTCTGGCCGACGAAATCCAGGTCTACACCGACGAGATCAACGAGCCCGGCGAATTCGGACTGGAAATCCACACCATCACATTTCCCAAGGCCCGCAAGACGCCGGATTACCCCGGTGAAGTCGTCCCTGGCAACAGCCTGTTTGTCACCCTGGAACCCTCCTACGGCCTGACCAAGACGGTGGACGTGGGCCTGTACCTGCCCATGGCCCGCGACAGTTTCAGCGGCGACATTGCATTGGCCGGCTTGAAGGGCCGCATCAAATGGCTCCCCATCCAGGGCGCTGATCATGACGGCTGGTATCTGGGGGCCAACCTGGAAGTGGGCCGTGTCGGCCGACGTTTCAACCCGGTGCGAACCAATGCAGAACTGCGCATCATGAGCGGTTGGCACAACGACGACTGGCTCATTGGCTTTAACCCGGTGATCAATTGGGAACTGTCAGACCAGGCCGCCGGCAAACCCGGCTACGGTATCGCAGTGAAGGGAACGCGCCGCCTGGCCGAAGGACTGGCCGCTGGCCTGGAGTATTACAGCGACAAGGGCCAGATCGGCCGCACCCTGCCCTGGGAAGAACAGGACAACAAGCTGTTCTATGTCATCGACGTGGACCGCAAGCCCTGGATCTTCAACCTGGGCATCGGCAAGGGTCTTACCCATGCCAGCGACAAGACCACGGTGAAGGCGATATTCGAACTGCCGTTTTAGGTGATGTAAAAAAAAGAGACGGAGGGTCTGCTATCGGCTGCGGATTCAACCAGAATCTGCCATTCGACATTTCGGCAAATCAGTCATCCGAACGACAGGTTCACCCCAAAACCCACCAGACACCCAATGCGTACAAGTCGGCCAAAGACGCCATTGAGATAGCCCAGGCATTACGATCGAAAAATGGAGGGTTGCAGACATTCGTGGCATCGGGACGTTGATCGATTATCGGACCCTTACCTATCCTTCCTCGAATATGAAAAGAAATCTCTAAATTGGCAGATTCAGTAGAACGATACCGATGATATTAGCCACCTAATTGGGTCACCTTATCCTCTTTGACTTGTGCGTCTTGAAATCGATGACGTGCTGGGTACGAATTTCGATACCCAGCTTGCTCAACAGCCATTGCTTGTCGCCTTCAGTCGTCTTGAACATATACATGTGCCGCATAACCATTAATTGAAGGATGCGGAAAGCCAGGAACTCATTGCCAATGTCGTCTTTGAGCTTCTCAAGCAACTCTCTTGGAATCGGCGTAGCTGACTCCAAAATCACACCGACTTCGATGAGCCTGAAGGCAATAGAGTTTTCGGCAAACACGGCTGCTCGAATTTCCTCCCGCAAGGAATCAGCACTGACCGATATAGCCGCCTTGCCAACCAAACCTAAAGAAGTAATTTCAATCAGACGCCCCGCTAGCAACTTAGCCAATTTTTTCCTAGAAGCGTCCTCGAGGACCTTGTGGTGATGCTTAATCAGTGATTCAATTTCTCCAATGAATTGTCCCGGAGTGTTCTCAAGGAAATCGTAGAAACCAGTGAGCGCTCGGAGCGGACCAGAAAATAGATCTGCAAGTATCTCTGTCTTGCGTTGTCGTTCTATGCGCGAATACTGATTCCGCAAAACCTGCCCCAGAATTTCGACTGTCTTGAAAAGAGTAATGAGTTGTGCGATTAGACTGAGCGCCTCGCCAACTTCCTCCTTTTCTGCGAGCCCATCCCCATTTTCGTGCTGATCTCTAAATTCGTTCACCTGCTGCCGATATTCATCCGGGGATGTTTCCTTGTATGCCAGCTTATCCACTTGTCCGATTAAAGAGGCAATACGCATGCTGTCGCCGGCAAACGTTACTGGTTTGTTCTGAGCGAAGAGTTGGCGCAGAACAACCAAGATCGACTCCATCACGAATGGATCGTTCGTGTGGTGGGCTAGGAACAGTATCGTGTTTGCGTACTCCCTAACATAGAGATGTGCGCAACACTTTTCGACGTACTGTCGAATTCCGATATCGTTCAAATTCCTGCTTAGGTAACGACCTTTCAAGAAGTAGTAAATGTACGGGTATCTGAAACTGTAGTAGTCGCCGCGCCCAACAAGGACCTTGGCTTTCGTGAGCCGGGCCATGCGAGATTCAAAATCCACAGTGTGCCAACGTTTGCAGAACGCTTCGTTGAATTCCCGTAGCTCCACTAACTGCAACTCACGGCATCCCTTTTCGTGGTAGTACCAAGCTAACTCGGTACAGTAGTCAAAATGTTCAGCCAGCTTGTCCCTTTGGGTATTTGCGGACAATAATCCTTCCGTGAGCAGGAATTCATAGTAGTGCCCTAATGCGCTGTCCTTGAATTCTCCTCCTCGGCCGGCTTCGATACTTTGCAGTAAAGTTAGCAAGTACAAAGGCATCGCTGGAATGATATTTCGCCCCATGATGGTGTCCATCGCCTTCTCGGCTTGGTCCCATTTTTCGATGAGTGCGCTGTCGTCAAGGGTTCCGTCATCAGATAGTGAAACCCATCTCCTTACGAGTTTCCCTCGAAGTCCATAGCCAAAGGGTTGCAGTTGATAATGAGTAAGACGGCTCAGTTCCTCGGACTCGGTTACTTTAAGAATTTCCCGCATCTCAAAGAGTGGCCCAACGGTGACGATCATGTGTCCAAAGCGAGCCCTAAGAGCTGACAACACGTCTGCGCGGCCTTGACTGGACATAACAGGGCCATCATCAAAATCATCCAGCAGGAGAACCTTTTGTGAACCCGATATCCGGTCGAATTTATCGATTGCTTCTTCGCAATATTGTTCCGAAATTGCCCTATGGATTGCTTGCTCAATGTTCTTCGGCATTGCACTCCGAATTGCGCCGCTCTTGATATAAACCGGAACGAAACCTCTATCGTGGTACTCGTCGTACAGCCGATAGAGGAGGCTTGTGCAACCGGCCTTTTCCTCACCTTCAAGCAGGCACCCATCAATAGTCATTTTTGGATCTCGCAATACAGAGCTGCTTACTAGATTCCCCACACGTTGGTCAATGCCGACCTCGAGTAGATCTGGATAAATGTAGATATCTGCTAGGGAAAGGTTCGGTCGCCCAGTCCTACTGAATGTAGCGCCCGGGTCATCGAGCTCTTCTCGGAATGTGGCACAAATCTGAAAATCATTTTTTTGTTTGCCAGGAAGAACACGGAAGTCAGCCCATGATCCCTCCTCACTTACCTCGTACTGCTTGCCGCTCCAAAAATACCGAGTCGACTTGTAATGTCCCTCGGCAAGGTCAAGAACAACTAGGCTAAACGCAGATTTTTCGATCCCCTTGGCCGAGTCCTGCAACACGTCCCCCTCGATATAGACACTTGCCGATGACTCTGTGTCAATGTTTTCGCCCACATTACCTTGGTGCTCGTGTCCGGTCATTATGATGTTGGCGAGACTTCTCAAGAACTGCCGAAAAGGCCGATACATCGATTGCGCAAACCAGTTCATTGGGTGGTGCATTACAACTATTCGCACGTCAGGGTATTCGCTGCCTTTGGCTGCGTAGCGTTCGTGAGGGAACACGAGAGTCCCTTGCTCCTCCTGCAATCTAGAAACCCAGGATACGTTCAACGAGTCGAAGACGATTTTCGATTCTTCCACGTCGAACTCTACTGTGTCCCAGAGCTTTGTTTCAGTGGTGCATTTCGTCTGATGTAGCGTTTCGCGAAATGCAAAGAATTCGCTTTGAACAACCGTGCACTGATCGATCACCGACGCATCCGGCATCATTGATGCGTCGGTGGCCAAACATTTAATTGCCATCTGACGCATTCCGTTATCGAGATCAAAATCACAGTCGTGATTTCCCGGCGCAACGATGACGTGGATTGGGACGTTTTTCTCGCGGAGAACCTCTTGCTTTATCCTGTTGATCCAATCAGTCGCGGCTAAATACTGATCTGGCTTACCGCTGAATGCGATATCACCAGAAATAATTATGAAAAGGGCGGAGGCGTCAGGAAGGGAACTATAAGTGCAACGGGCTATCTCTTTGTGTTGATACACAATTGGGTCATTCGAACCCTTTAAGTGGATATCACTCAAGTGGAGCAATAGTGCCGACATTTCGCTTCCTTTTCTATAAATGAGATGCCAGCGGTATTGTTTCAGGTTTTATCTGAATTTGGGGGTAAGGTATATATGTGGGGCAGGAATACTTCCTACGAAAGACAAAATATGTCATAAGATTTGCCCTGTACTCGGGTGAGTAGGGATTCCCTTGGAAAAATATGAGGACAACCTGTCATGCAAATCGATTTTCACCACGCCGTCACCTATGCGATTGCCCGTCTCTCTGGTTTTGATCATCCTGATGCGGACGTGGTCGCCTATGCATCTCAGTATGTGGACGATTCCACTACATCTGGCTTTCTTCGATTCAACAATGGGATGCGATTTAGCCGGCAAGCGACGGCGCATCCTATGCTCAACGCAAAAAATCTCGACAACGATGAGAATTCCCTCAGTTGGCTGCCCTTTCATTTTCTGCCGGGCAATGAGGGTGCTGTTGCCGGTACCGTAATAGAGGATTATTCTCGAAAGTTGATCTGTCGCCCTGATAGCCCTATCGCTAGGGCAATGATGGCTGATGTCATAAATGTCAAGGATCGACCTCATGCTCTCCATCGCCTCGGCATTGCATCCCATGTCTTCGTGGACACCTTCGCGCATCAGGGATTTGTCGGACAGTTGCACGAATTGAATAACGCCACCGACGTAAAAGACTCCAACGGAGATGCGATTCCTGTCATCAAAGTTCCACCCATCGGCCACGGGCAAGTGGGAACGTGTCCGGATCAGCCTTACTTATCCTGGAGTTATAAAGACAGCAATGACAAGGAGATGTCCCGGGACAACCTTGGGATTTTCATGCAAGCTGCGGATCGGCTTTGCCAAGAATTCCGCCGATATCTGCTGGGTAGCTTAGAAGCTGATGTGCCTAACTTGCCAGATGAAGATCGGGGTCGTATCCATGACCTACTTTTTTGCACTCGTAATGATAATGGTGAAGAGCGGCATCAAGTGTGGATTCAAGCTATCGATGATGGGTACTTTTCCTTCGGCCCGACGCACCTTCATTATGCCGGTAAAGGTACTGGGTCTTGGAAGCACCAAGCATTGGGTGATGACTATCTTAAGTGGCTGGAGGTAGCCGAGAATATTGCGGCAGACACTACGAAACATCCGAAAAATCTGATCGGCCGGGTAGGTGCAGTGATCCATAGCGTTGCTAGTCATGCTGAAGCGATGGCTGAACATATCGGGGTTGAGCCCGTGTACTATCCCTATAGCCAAGAATTCCACAATTCAAACTACAAACTGTTCCATGATGCTGCGCGCGATCAGCGCCAAGCGATTTTTGGGAGCATTCTGCCTGCCCATGGCATTTATGCTGCTTGAGATTGGATGCTGTTCATCTATCCAATAAAAAATATTACGGGCAGCACTCACTCTTTTTTCGTATGTAAAGTGACGATGGTCGGAAGGTAGTCGCTTTGCGGGGAGGCAAATCCGTTTGGTTGCCGGATTATCAATTGGTCGGTCTGAGTGAACAGTAGCTTATAAAAATTAATAGCCGGCTCAGGATGCAGATCGTTTTTTGCTAACGGGTCACGTCAGTTACCGGCCAGAAGCGGCTATTGTCTATTCTCCACATCAGGGGACATTGCATTATTCCAACTGCCTTGCTGGGCAAAGGGTTTTTACGCATAATGCATGGATCGATCTCAGGCATATACGGCCCATTGAGTCCCGTTACCTCCTGTCAGGCACCCAAACCATGACCTACAAACTCATCGCATCAACCGTGGCTGGGCTAGCGCTTTCGCTGCCCCTCCTCTCTCACTCGGCTACTGTTCCCACTGTTAGTACCAATAAAAAAACCCCAGCGGTGTACATCACGGGCACCATTCAGGAAGGGGATTACCAAGCTGCTTTAGCCAAGGCCAGGGAGGTCGCCAAATCTGGCGCACAGGTCGATTTTGTTCTGGACTCGGCGGGTGGTAATGTCGTTGAGGCGATGAAGATAGGCGAATTGGTCAATAAGCTCCACGCTCGCACGCTCATTTGGGGACGAGACCTCAATGAGGAGCCCAAGAACGCCACCAAGTGCTTTAGCTCGTGCTTCCTGATTTTTTTAGCCGGACGCGAGCGGATGCCTGTCGATAACTATAAATACGGGGCGTCCATTGAAAAAACCCCGGTGCTCGGGGTCCATCGTCCCTTTATCAAGCCGGCTGCCAACAAAAAAATCGACATTTCGGATTCAGAAGCCGCCTATGCTCGAATTGAGTCGATGGTTCGGGATTACATGCGGCGATTTGGCGCGCCTAGTGACCTCATTGATTCGATGTTCACCATTCCAAGTGACGATGTGCGCTTTATCACCAAGGACGAATTCAAGAGTCGCTTTGGTTACCAGCGCCCGTACTTCAACGAATGGGCCAAAGCAAAGTGCGGTGCCCTAACCCCGGCGGAAGTCAGTGACTTTGCAGCGGTCCTCGCGGCCAGAATCAGCTCGGGGAATGATAAAGATGTCCCGGAGGGAATGAGCCTTGGATACGCTGAGTTCCTTGTTAAGAAGAACAACGAAGTACAAAGCTGCGTCAATCAGGCTGTTCTGAAGCACCAGCAAACGGTGCTAGATAGCAAGAACTAGACGTTTCTTAACTGTTAAGCGGTCTAGTAGGAAACGCTGTGCCCCCTTCAGTTTTGGAAAAAGCAAATCTGCTTGTGGAAATGCTTCAGAAGATAACTCCTGGTGAGCGGGTTGAAATCATGCCTTCCGGCAGGCTTCGCCCCCCCCTCGAGCATACGTGACCCATGATCCAGTTTCCTGACCCGACGAAGGTTGTAAAACGAGTAATCGAGCTACTTGGTGGAGTGGAGAAGACTCGTCAAATCACCGACCAGGAACTTGATGATATGAAGCGGCGTTGGAGTCAAGATGTCGAATCAATCGGGCGGATTCTTCGTGCTCACCTGTATGTAGAGCATTACATGACCGAATACCTAAGCAAGGCCAACCCCCAGCTTGGCTCTATTGAAAAAGCGAAACTGAGCTTTGCGCAAAAGTTAGCCTTACTTGATCCCAATGATCCGCGCCTCCAAGAGGTAAAGGAAGGAATAAAGCATCTAAACGTGATTCGCAATCGGCTGGCGCATCGACTGAATGTAACCGTCACGGCTGAAGATTCGGCCATCTTCTTACGTGCTCCGTATTTCGGCGAGATGCGTGAAGAAAGGACCAAACCCAATAAGCCAAGTAGTCAGCCATTGGACATCCTGGAGGAGTTCGCGCAACACGCTAGCCACGCGTTTTCTCAAAAGTTCAGCGCAGTAGGCCAAGCGTTTGCACGAGCCATGGATGAATGTAGTGAGCCGCCAACCACCTAATCTCTAGGTCAGTACGAACCGTAACCTTCCCCCGAAATAGTTGACACCTCTTTCTAACGGAAAAAGAGGTGTTACATGGCACGATCAAGACCACCGCGGACGCGGCGTTACAGCA
>RXJP01000138.1 GCA_003963315.1 Rhodocyclaceae bacterium
CGCAGCACCCGTAGGCCCATGGGCGTCCAGTTGTAGATGCCGCCGGCCAGGCGACGGATCAGTCCCGCCCGCATCATGAGCTTATGGGACGCGATTTCCGCGTCGGAGGGGGCTTCTTTCAGGGTGGAGATGAAAAACTGGCTGGCGCGCATGGCGAATTCCGGAAGGTGAGATTCAGAAGAGGACGGATTTTACCGAAGCCGGGTTGCTTTCCCCAGCCTGGGGATTATGAAAGAATTGATCCCAGTCCAATATTCAAAGGTTTAATCATGCTCGACCGGGAAGGATTTCGCCCGAACGTCGGCATTGTTTTGGCCAACAGCCACAATCAGGTCTTCTGGGGTAAGCGGATTCGCGAGCATTCCTGGCAGTTCCCACAAGGGGGAATTAAGAAGGGCGAGTCGCCCGAACAAGCCATGTATCGCGAGTTGCACGAGGAGGTCGGGCTCAGGCCGGAGCATGTCCGCATACTTGGCCGTACCCGCGATTGGCTGCGTTATGAGGTGCCCAAGCAATGGGTGCGCCGGGAATGGCGCAGTACGTACAAAGGCCAGAAACAAATATGGTTCCTCCTGCGCCTGGTGGGCAGGGATGCCGATGTGAACCTGCGTGCCACCGAGCAGCCGGAATTCGATGCCTGGCGATGGAACGAATTCTGGATCCCCCTGGATTCCGTCATTGAATTCAAACGTCAGGTCTATGCGTCGGCATTGACCGAATTGGCGCGCCATTTATTCATTGAGCCTGCGGACAGAATTCCCCGTTGGTCAGCCGAACTGCTCCATCCTTCCTCTGCGTCCGAAACGGATGAGCAAGCCCAGCAACAGCAGCAATAAGGCCGATGATGACATTCCTCCAGCGCTGTTTCGCCCTGTTTTTCCTTGTGCTTGCGATGTTGCAGGCAGGTTCTGCTGTGGCTGGTTACGCGGATGATGATGAGGAAGACTTTCCCGATAAAGGCCGTCAGGAAAAGGAAGTGGCTTTCCCGACTTTCCCCCAGGAGGGGGGGGGGCTGGAGTTTTACGTGGGCCCCCTGACCGCCAATAGATTTTTCATCGATCCAGCCACGTTGGAAGTGGATCCGGAAGGCGTGGTGCGCTACGTTTTGGTGGTGAAGAGCGCTGGGGGGGCCGTCAACATTACCTTCGAGGGAATTCGGTGCGATACGACGGAATACCGGGTTTACGGCATCGGCCACAGTGATGGAAGCTGGGTTAGACCTCGCGCCTCCGTTTGGAGGCCTATCGAGAATAAACCGGTGAACCGACACCATGCCGCCTTGAGCGCGGAATACTTCTGCGCTAATGGCATCATCAGAAATCCTGCCGAAGGGGTCGCGGCAATTAAAAAAGGTCGCCCGTAGGTGCGGAGAAGCTGATGGATCGCATAATTATTCAATTCGATAAGGCGCTAAGGACTGTTTTCGCGCCTGCTCCAACCCATCGGTCCCGTCCCGGGCTCGATCTGCCAGAGGCGGAAATGGATGATCGGGAGCGGGCCCATGCCGCCGCCCTGATGAGGGTGAACCACTGCGGTGAGATTTGTGCGCAGGCCCTTTATCAGGGGCAGGCCCTGACTTCCCGCGATGTTTCCACCCGGACGACCATGGAGCATGCGGCTTGGCAGGAAACGGAACACCTCAATTGGACCGAGAAGCGCATCGAGGAATTGGGTGGGCGAAAGAGTTTGCTCAATCCGCTTTGGTATGCCGGCTCCCTGGCGATCGGCGTGGCCGCTGGATTGCTAGGCGACGATTGGAATTTGGGGTTCCTGGCGGAAACCGAGCATCAGGTGGAAGGACATCTGGACAGCCACTTGTCCGCGCTGCCTACTCAGGATGTCCGATCCCGGGAAATCGTCGCGCAAATGAAGCGGGACGAAATTGCCCATGCCGAAACGGCAGCCGCTTTGGGGGCACGGAAACTGCCCTTGCCGGTCAAGCTGGCCATGAAGGCCAGTTCAAAACTGATGACCGGGGCTGCCTACTACCTCTGAGTTCTTGTTATCAGGCTTCGATAATGTCTAAGCTGTGGGTGATCTCCGCAGTTTTACCCAGCATGATGGAGGCAGAACAGTATTTCTCCGCCGATAGTTTGATGGCGCGCTCCACTACCTCCGCTTTGAGCCCCTTGCCGCTCACTGAGAAATGCATGTTGATGCGGGTAAATATCTTGGGATCGGTGTCGGCGCGTTCGGCGGTGAGTTTTACCGCGCAGTCGGTGACATCCTGACGACTTTTCTTCAGGATCATCACCACATCAAAAGCAGTGCAGCCCCCGGTGCCGGCCAACACGGTTTCCATGGGGCGCGGTGCCAGATTCCGGCCGCCAGCGTCGGGCGGGCCATCCATTGCAATCAAATGGCCGCTGCCTGTTTCGGCAATAAAACTCATCCCGTCGTGCCAGCGTACGGTGCATTCCATGTTCTATGTTCCTGTGTGGGGGTGGGGTCGGCCATGATTCTAACGGGCAATATTGCGGTTTCCTTGGGGTTATAAATTTCTCATTATGAAACGTAGTATTGTTTTGTGAAATCAAGATGGATAGAATCCGGCCCGTTCCGGGCAGTCATCACATGGCTGTCTTGGGTCTCCTCCTCCCTCCTTTAATGGAGTGGATTCGCGCAACTCCAACGGTGGGTTGCGTTTTTTTTGGCCCATAGCGTTTGACACGACAAAACTCCTGAAATAGAATGCGCGGCTTTTCTGCGTTTGCTCCCGCTTTTGGCTGGGGCGTTTGAGACAGGGACTCCTCCATGAAAACCTTTTCTGCCAAGCCGCATGAGGTCAAGCGGGACTGGTTCGTCGTTGATGCGACGGACAAGGTCCTCGGCCGGCTGGCTTCCGAGATTGCTAGCCGTCTGCGCGGCAAGCACAAGGCTGAATACACGCCCCACGTCGATACCGGCGACTATATTGTTGTCGTTAACGTGGAAAAGCTCCGTGTCACTGGCGCCAAGGCCCAGGACAAGAAGTATTTCCGCCATTCCGGTTTCCCCGGCGGCATCTACGAAACCAATTTCACCAAGCTGCAGCAGCGTTTCCCCGGCCGCATCCTCGAGAAGGCTGTCAAGGGCATGCTGCCCAAGGGCCCTCTGGGTTACGCCATGCTGAAGAAGCTCAAGGCTTATTCCGGCGCTGCGCATCCCCATTCCGCCCAGCAGCCCAAGACGCTGGACATCTAAGGACTCGACATGGCTACCAATTATTTCTATGGCACCGGCCGTCGCAAGACTGCTATCGCCCGTGTGTTCATGAAGCCGGGTTCCGGCAAGATCGTTGTTAACGACAAGCCCGTGGATGAGTTCTTTTCCCGCGAAACTGGTCGTATGGTGGTGCGTCAGCCCCTGGAACTGGTGCAGCATGTCAGCACCTTCGACATCATGGTCAATGTGACCGGCGGTGGCGAATCCGGCCAAGCCGGTGCTGTTCGCCACGGCATCACTCGTGCGCTGATCGAATACGATGCTGCCCTCAAGTCCTCCCTGTCCAATGCCGGTTTCGTGACTCGCGATGCCCGTGAAGTGGAACGGAAGAAGGTCGGTTTGCACGGCGCCCGTCGCCGCAAGCAGTTCTCCAAGCGCTAAGCGCGAAGGAGTCCCTGCAAGAGCCGCCTTCGGGCGGCTTTTGTTTTTGGCGGCTGACAATGGGGCGGCTGATAAAATCAACCCTTCGTGCAGTCCTTAGTCGAATTGGAGTAAGCAATGATCAAGGTCGGGATAGTGGGTGGAACAGGTTATACCGGTGTTGAGTTGCTGCGCCTGCTGGCACAGCATCCGGAAGTGGAACTGACGGCGGTGACTTCCCGGGGCGAGGCCGGTACTCTGGTATCCGACATGTTTCCAAGTCTGCGCAACCGGGTATCCATCAAGTTCTCCGATCCGGCGACTTCCTCACTGGATAAGTGCGATCTGGTGTTTTTTGCCACACCCAACGGCATTGCCATGCAGCAGGCCCAGGCCTTGTTGGATGCGGGCGTCAAGGTGATCGATTTGGCGGCGGATTTCCGCATTACAGATGTCGGTGAATGGGAAAAATGGTATGGCATGAGTCACGCCTCCCCTGCGTTGGTGGCTGAAGCTGTCTACGGCCTGCCGGAAATCAACCGGGAGCAGATTCGCAGTGCGCGGCTGGTAGCCAATCCGGGCTGTTATCCCACAGCAACCCAACTGGGGTTCTTGCCTTTGGTGGAAGCTGGGTGCATTGATACCGATCATCTCATCGCGGATGCCAAGTCGGGCGTGTCCGGCGCTGGACGCAAGGCCGAGGTGGGCATCCTGTTTTCCGAGGCCGGAGACAATTTCAAGGCCTACGGCGTGCCTGGACATAGGCACCTGCCCGAAATTCGCCAAGGACTGACCCGGGCGGCCGGGCGGCCCGTGGGGCTGACTTTTGTCCCCCATCTGACCCCAATGATCCGCGGCATCCATGCCACCTTGTACGGAAGGTTGACGAAGGATGTGGATCTGCAAGCCTTGTTCGAATCCCGTTATGCAAAAGAACCCTTCGTCGATGTGTTGCCCGCCAAGTCCCACCCGGATACGCGGTCGGTACGGGCGGCGAATCTATGCCGAATTGCGGTCCATCGCCCCCAAGGCGGCGATACGGTCGTGGTGCTGTCAGTCATTGACAACCTGGTGAAAGGGGCCGCCGGCCAGGCGGTACAGAATATGAACATCATGTTCGGACTCGATGAGTCCACGGGTTTGATGCAGGTTCCCGTACTGCCATGAAGTGGAGGCGCTGGCGGAGCCGCTTCGGCATTTCCGCCCCCCGTGTTGCGATTCGTCCCCATGTGCCGTGGTATTGGCGGGCGCTTGCAACGACGGCCATGCTTGCCGCTGCCCTGGTGCTGGCCCATTGGATTTACGATGCCGGGCGAAATCTGGCCGGGTTTCAGTGGCGCGAAAGCGAGGAAGAGCTGACTGCCCTGAGGGCCGAGGTCATACGCTTGAAGGAAGACAACGACCAGTTACGGAAAGTGGTTAATGTCAGCGACAGCAGCCTGCAGATCGAGCAGACCGCCCAGCAGCGGCTGACCGAGCAAGCCCGTCGGCTAGAGACGGAAAATGGGCAACTGAAAGAAGAGCTGGCTGTCTTCGAAAGCCTGGCTAGTGGTGGGGGTAAGACATCGGCGGCGAGTGTGTCCCGCCTCACCTTGGAACCTGATGGAACCAATGGCGCCTATCGATATCGGGTGCTGCTTACGTCAGGCGGAGGGCAGGGGGACAAGGAGCTTATTGGCAGCGTGCAATTGGTGATCACTGGCGTTCAGGGAGACAAAACTGTTATGCTGACGCTCCCTCGCAGTGGCGACAAAGAAACCCGGGTGAGCTTCCGCAGATTTCTTCGCCATAGTGGTGTGTTGCAGGTACCGGCGGATTTGCATATCAAGGAAGTGGAAGCCAAGCTGTTGGTGGGCGGGGCTGTAGTCGCCGCAACAAAAGCCGCTCTCTGAACTTGTAAAAGAAAAGGAGACCCCCATGTTTGCATCCAAAAAGCCCAAACCCCAGGGCCGTATCGATTGTCTGATCGGCGCAGAAACCAAGGTGACCGGGGATGTGGTCTTTACCGGTGGCTTGCGGGTGGATGGCGAGATCAAGGGAAACGTGCATGCTGCTGGCGATAAGCCAAGCACACTGGTCGTAAGTGAGCATGCGCGGATCGAGGGTGAAATTCGAGTGTCCCATCTAGTGATCAATGGAACGGTCATTGGTCCCATCCATGCCGCTGAATTGCTTGAACTCCAACCCAAGGCGCGGGTCACAGGGGATGTGGAATACGGCACGATCGAGATTCACTTGGGCGCGGTGGTGCAAGGCCGCATGATCCACGAGGGCCTTGCAGCCAAGTCCGTCGAATTGAAGCTGGCCAGCGCCAATTGAGTGACGGCCCGGTCGCCGCAAATTTTTAAATTGTCAGGAGAACTAATATGAATGCCCCAACCGAAATGCCCAGCCCCTTTGTTTTTACCGATAGTGCTGTTGCCAAGGTCAAGGATTTGATTGCAGAAGAAGGCAATCCGGAACTGAAGCTCCGGGTTTTTGTGACCGGTGGCGGTTGCTCGGGCTTCCAATATGGTTTTACTTTCGACGAAGTGCAGAACGAAGATGACACGGCTTTGGTCAAGGAAGGCGTGACGCTGCTGGTTGATCCCATGAGCTATCAGTATCTGGTTGGCGCCGAAATTGACTACACCGAGAGCCTGGAAGGTTCCCAGTTCGTCATCAAGAATCCGAATGCCACCAGCACTTGCGGTTGCGGGTCTTCGTTCTCGGCTTGATCGCGGAACGTAAGAAAGAAAAGGGCGCTACGGCGCCCTTTTCTTTAGGCCGGATACAAGGCCCCCAGAACCCTTGGACCACGGGCTCCGGTGACGGCAGGGAGATTGCCCGGCAATCCCTCCAGATGTTGTTTGGCCAGCCAAGCAAAAGCTGTGGCTTCCACCCAGTTGGGAGCAATGCCCAGGATGCTCGTCGTTTCCACCGGGATGCCCAACGCTTGGGTCAGTGCTGCCAACAACGCCTTGTTGTAAGCGCCCCCGCCACAGACATATAGTTCATCGGGCTCTCCGCACCAGCGGCGGATGGCGTCACAGCAGCAATCGCACGTCAGGCGCAGGAGTGTGGCTTGGACATCCTCCGGGGTTTCATCGCCCTGCAACTGGGCATTTAGCCAGGAGAGATTGAATTCTTCCCTGCCGCAACTCTTTGGGGGCTGCAGGGCAAAGAATGGATGAGTGAGCAAGCGTTCCAGCAACTCGGGCAGTACTTTGCCGGAGGCGCTCCAATTGCCGTGTTCATCGTAGAGTTCGCCTCGGCAGGCCTGAATCCAGGCATCCAGCAGCATATTGGCGGGACCGCAGTCGAAACCGGTGGCAGTCCGCCCCGGGCGCAGGTCGCTGATATTGGCGATGCCGCCGAGATTTAGCAAAACGCGATGGCATGTTGCGGATTGGAATTGGGCGGCATGGAAAGCCGGTACCAGAGGCGCGCCTTGGCCGCCGGCGGCCATATCGCGACTACGGAAATCGGCTACTACGGCAATCCCTGTCAGTTCGGCCAGTAGTGCAGGGTTATTGAGCTGCAAGGTATAGCCGAAATCAGGATGATGGCGGACGGTTTGGCCATGGCATCCTAGGGCCTTCACGGTTCGGGGATGGATGCCGCTGTCAGCCAAGACCTGTTGGACAGTCTTCGCATACAACGCCGCCAGTGTGTTTGACAACAGCGCGGCCCGATGCAGTTCGTCCTGTCCTGGAGAATTCAGGCGTAATAAGTCCCTCCGTAGTTCGTCCCCATAGGGCAGGTGGGAGGCGGCTAGGGTGCGTAACCCCCGGTCGGAAAATCCTATCAGTACCGCATCCACGCCATCCAGGCTGGTGCCGGACATCAGGCCGATGTAAAGCGTTTCTTCCATCGCGCTAATCCAGCGCGGAAATATTGCCCGTGCTTGCCATGTGCAGCCGGTCTATCTGATCTGTGGCTAGTTGCTTGAAGCGGCCCAACTGCTGTGGGCCGAGTGGAGGTGAGCCCGGGAGTGCAACGGTCAGTGGATTCTGGTGTACGCCATCGATGCGGAATTCGTAGTGAAGATGCGGGCCGGATGCCAATCCTGACATGCCGGAATAAGCAATAGTGTCGCCCTGGGAAACGCGGGCGCCAGGTCGGATGCCAGCGACAAAAGCAGAGAGGTGACCATATACCGTCGAGTAACGTCCTTGGTGACGGAGTATAACCACCTTCCCATAGCCACCCTGGGTGCCTGCAAATTCAACGACGCCATCGCCGGTGGCACGAACCTTTGTGCCAATGGGAGCGCCGTAGTCCACACCTTTGTGGGCGCGCCAGGTTTGCAGGATGGGATGGAAGCGCGCCGAGGAGAAGCCGGAAGTCACACGGGAAAACTCCAAGGGTGAGCGAAGAAATGCTTTGCGCAGGCTTTTGCCGTCCGGGGCGTAGTAGCCCCCTTTGCCGTCCGACGTTGCAAACCAGACCGCCCGATAGGTCTTGCCGTCATTCACGAATTCGGCCGAAAGAATTTTTCCGGTACGGACCATTCTTCCCTGGGCGGACATGACTTCGTAAATCACCGAGAAGCGATCTCCTTTGCGGAGGTCGCGGTGGAAATCGATATCGCCGCCGAAGATATCGGCAAGCTGGCTGGCGATACCATCCGGAATGCCCGCTGCATCTGTGGCGCCGAACAGTGAATAGCGGATTTCGGCGGATTTCATTTGAACCTGGACTTCCGTAGCTAATGGGCGTGTTTTTGCCCTGAAGCCTTCGGCGCCCCTTTCAATCAGCAGCACCTGATCCTGTTGTCCATTTAGCGGGAAGATCAGGGACTGCAGTTGTCCTTCTCCGTCCACTTGGGCCGTGAGCGTTTTCCCGGGGGCGAGTTGCTGGAAAAAAATATCGGCATTCGGTGTGCGGCGTAATTGACTAAGCGTTTCTTCGCCATCCACTTCGATCCGCTTGAGGAGCGTTGATGCCGTGTCTCCTGGCCTTACTTTTTCTTCCCGGGTGAACAGGGTGGCTGGCAAGGGTTTGATAGCGGCGTTCGCGAAGGGCTGGGGAAGATCCTGAGTGATGTCTTGTCGAGAGACATGGTCGGTGACGGTGGATGGCGAAGTGCCGAAGGCCGCCATCATGCTCAGAAAAGCGAGACCGCCTGCGCCGACCATTGCCCAATGCCGCTTGCTCATTGCTCGTCCGAGGGAAAGGGAAAATCGGAGGTGCGTTAGAATCCGCTTCTTCAAATGGCGCATGCAATAGTCGTCGGGCTGGCAAAATGATCCGACAAGTTTAGCATGGTCAAAAAACACACCTAATCTATTGAAAAATGAGCGATATCCAATCCCAACTGGGCCTGATCAAACGTGGCGCCGATGAACTGTTGATCGAGGCTGAGTTGATCGAAAAGCTTAAAACCGGTCGCCCTTTGAGGATCAAGGCGGGCTTCGATCCCACGGCACCGGATCTGCATCTGGGGCATACCGTGCTCATCAATAAGATGCGGCATTTTCAGGAAATGGGACATCACATCATGTTCCTGATCGGCGATTTCACCGGAATGATCGGCGACCCCACGGGGAAGAATGCCACCCGCCCGCCCTTGTCCCCGGAACAGATCCAGCAAAATGCCCAGACCTACCGGGAGCAGGTGTTCAAGATTCTTGACCCGGAGAAAACGGAGGTCTGTTTCAACTCCACCTGGTTCAATGATTTCGGCGCTGCCGGCATGATCAAGCTTGCTGCACACCACACCGTCGCCCGTATGTTGGAGCGGGACGACTTCGCCAAGCGCTATGCCGGCAATCAGTCCATTGCCATCCACGAGTTTCTCTATCCCCTGTGCCAAGGCTATGACTCCGTGGCGATGAAGTCGGACGTTGAGTTGGGTGGCACCGACCAAAAGTTCAATCTGCTGGTGGGGCGTGAATTGCAAAAACATTACGGACAGTCGCCCCAGTGCGTCTTGATGATGCCTTTACTGGTGGGCCTGGATGGCAGCAACAAAATGTCCAAATCCCTGGGCAATTACATCGGTATCGCAGAGTCGCCTAAAGAAATTTTCGGCAAGCTCATGTCCATTTCGGATGAGCTGATGTGGCGCTATTACGAGTTGTTGTCTTTCAAGGCCACCAATGACATTGCCCAACTCAAGCAGGAGATTGAAGGAGGACGCAACCCCCGCGACGCCAAGGTGATGCTGGCACAGGAAATTGTCGAGCGCTTCCATTCCCGAAAAGATGCAGAAGAGGCTTTGGCCGACTTCGAGGCGCGCTTCCAGCGCGGCGCCATTCCCGACGACATCCCGGAGTTCACCCTGGCTGCGGCGCCCGTTGCCCAAATACTCAAGCAGGCAGGCCTGGTGGCAAGCACCTCCGAAGCGCTGCGGATGATTGATGGCGGTGGCGTTCGCATCGATGGCGGCAAACTGGAAGACAAAGGGTTGCAACTGATCGCTGGCAGCGTCGTGGTGCTGCAAGTCGGCAAACGGAAGTTTGCGCGCGTCACCATTTCCTGAGCGCAAAAACAGCAGGGAAATATTTTTGAAATTTTTCCTTGAAAGCCTTGACCAAGGAAAATAACTCCCTATAATGCGCACCTCTTCGCTGCACGACGCACCAAAAACGACGCGCAGCCGCTCTTTAAAAACTGGAACAGCCGATAGGTGTAGGCACTTACGAGCTGAAGATAATGGATCGCTGGACGGGATATCGAACCTG
>RXJP01000013.1 GCA_003963315.1 Rhodocyclaceae bacterium
CTCGTCGCCATGCTCGGTGCCGCGCTGGGCGATGGAGGCAAAACCGGCGCCGATCTCCACGCCCTTGACGGCATTGATGCTCATCATGGCGTAGGCGATGTCGGCATCAAGCCGGTCGTATACCGGATCACCCCAACCCACGGGCACGTTGCTGGCAGCCACGGAAATCTTCGCGCCGACGGAATCGCCGTCCTTGCGCAGCTGGTCCATATAGGCTTCCAGCTCTTCGACGATGTCGGCATTGGGAGCAAAGAAGGCATTTTCGGCAATCACCGCCTTATCCACAAAGGGAATGGCGATGGGGCCAAGCTGGCTCATCCAGCCGTAGATCTCCACCCCATACCGCTGTTGCAGCCACTTGCGGGCAATGGCGCCGGCAGCCACCCGCACGGCCGTTTCCCTCGCCGACGAACGGCCGCCGCCACGGTAGTCACGGATGCCGTATTTTTGCCAGTAGGTGTAATCGGCGTGGCCCGGACGGAAGCTCTGGGCGATGTTGCCGTAATCCTTGCTGCGTTGGTCCTGGTTGCGGATCAACAGCGCGATGGGGGTACCCGTGGTCTTGCCCTCGAACACGCCGGACAGGATTTCCACCGTATCCGGCTCCCGGCGCTGGGTCACATGGCGCGAGGTGCCGGGCTTGCGCCGATCCAGTTCGGCCTGGATGTCGGCCTCGGAAATTTCCAATCCGGGCGGGCAGCCGTCCACCACGCAACCGATGGCCGGGCCATGGGATTCGCCGAAGGAGGAGACGCGGAACAGGGTGCCAAGAATATTGCCGGACATGGATGGGAAGATTTGGGAAATGGAAAACGCCGGGCGCCTTCAAACAGGAGACGCCCGGCCGAAACAATCTGGATTATCAGGACGGCTGGCTGCCCTCGGCCTGATCGCCTTCGGGCCAGTCGCGGATATAGGCCTTGAGCATGCGGTTCTCGAAACTCTGTTCCTCGAGCACGGCCTTGGCCACGTCGTGGAAGGAGATCACCCCCATCAGCACGGTACCGTCCATCACCGGCAGGTAGCGCATGTGCTGGTCCACCATCAGGCGGCGCAACTCGAACACTTCCATATCGGGATTGGCCACTACCGGATCGCGCACCATCACCTTGGCAACGGGAGCCGATTCCCACTGTGCACCGTTGGCATGAACGGATTTGAGCACCTCGCGGAAAGTGAGCATGCCCACCATGCGGCCGCCCTCGAAGCAGACCAGCGAACCCACGTCGAGATCGCTCATCACCGTGACCGCTTCACCCAAGGTCTTGTCCGGGGCGATGGTATAGAGCACAGTGCCTTTGATTGCGAGAATTTCCCTGACTTGCATGTTCTCTCTCCCTTCTTTTGGTTATCGGCCGCCGAACATGTCCGGCGATCAGCGCTCCAGCATGCCCAGCTTGTCCTTCACCTTGACCCACTCATCGGCATCGGGAAGCGGATCCTTACGTTCGATGATGGGCGTCCATTGCTTGGACAACTCCGCATTCAGGGCTACATAATGCTCCTGGCCAGCGGGCACATCATCCTCGGCGAAAATGGCCTCGGCCGGACACTCCGCCACGCAGAGCGTGCAGTCGATACACTCGTCGGGATCGATCACGAGGAAGTTAGGGCCTTCCCGGAAACAATCCACCGGGCACACATCCACGCAGTCGGTGTACTTGCAGCGGATGCAGGATTCGGTCACAACGTAAGTCATAGGGCAATCCCAAAATAAGTCTTCAGACCCGCATTGTAGTAGCAGGGAAGCCCAAGCGGGAGCCCCTAGGCTGCCTACATCGGGCCGATACACCCCTTCTATCCTGGATTTTTGATAATCTAGCGCAATGCCGAGCCGCCATTCAGCTGGCCGCACTTGCCCCATAAACGAAAGAATTCTCCGAGGAAACCCATGAGCGAACATATCCATCACGTTACCGACGCGACCTTCAAGGCCGAAGTACTGGACTCCGCCACCCCCGTGCTGGTGGATTATTGGGCCGAATGGTGCGGCCCCTGCAAGATGATCGCCCCCATCTTGGACGAGATCGCCAAGGAATACGCCGGCAAGCTCAAGGTGGCCAAGCTGAACATCGACGACAACCAGAAGGTGCCCGGCGAATACGGCATCCGCGGCATCCCCACCCTGCACCTGTTCAAGGGCGGCAACGTGGAAGCGCAGAAGGTCGGCGCCCTGTCCAAGTCCCAGCTCACCGCATTCATTGACAGCAACCTGTAATCCCGCTACAGTCCGCCCCGGATTTGCCCGACCTGCCCTGAACCCAGGCGCATAGCGGCAATCCGGGCCCGGCCCGATCCGGCAGCTTGATAACGCCGATCCTGGCCGCGCCAAACTAAAACTCCCGATTCTCGACCCTCGAACAGATTCCTGTTCGGCAATTCCCACATCTCTCCCAGGTTTATCCCATATGCATCTTTCGGAGCTTAAAGCCCTCCACGTCAGCCAGTTGCTGGAAATGGCCAGCACCGCCGGCATCGAGGGGGCCAACCGCCTGCGCAAGCACGAACTGATCTTCGCCCTGCTCAAGAACCAGGCCAAAAAAGGCGAATCCATCAGCGGCGACGGCGTCCTCGAAATCCTGCCCGACGGCTTCGGCTTCCTGCGCTCGCCCGACACCTCCTATCTGGCCAGCACCGACGATATCTACATTTCCCCTTCCCAGATCCGCCGCTTCAATCTGCACACCGGCGACACCATCGAAGGCGAAATCCGCACCCCCAAGGACGGCGAACGCTATTTCGCCCTGACCAAGCTGGATGCCATCAACGGCCAATCCCCCGAGGCCTGCAAGTCCAAGATCCTGTTCGAAAACCTCACCCCCCTGCATCCCACCCAGCACCTCAAGCTGGAACGGGACATCAAGGCCGAGGAGAACATCACCAGCCGCATCATCGACATCGTCGCCCCCATCGGCAAGGGCCAGCGCGGTCTCATCGTCTCCCCGCCCAAGAGCGGTAAAACGGTGATGATGCAGCACGTCGCCCACGCCATCACCTCCAACCATCCTGATGTGGAGCTGATCGTCCTGCTGATCGACGAACGTCCCGAGGAAGTGACGGAAATGACCCGCACCGTGCGCGGTGAAGTGGTCGCCTCCACCTTCGACGAACCCGCCACCCGCCACGTGCAAGTGGCCGAAATGGTCATCGAGAAGGCCAAACGCCTGACCGAACACAAGAAGGACGTGGTGATCCTGCTCGACTCCATCACCCGTCTGGCCCGCGCCTACAACACCGTGCAGCCCGCCTCCGGCAAAGTGCTCACCGGCGGTGTGGACGCCAACGCCCTGCAAAAGCCCAAACGTTTCTTTGGTGCCGCCCGCAACATCGAGGAAGGCGGCTCCCTGACCATCATTGCCACCGCCCTGATCGACACCGGCTCGCGCATGGACGAAGTGATCTACGAAGAGTTCAAGGGCACCGGCAATATGGAAATCCACCTGGATCGCCGCATGGCCGAGAAGCGGGTGTACCCCGCCATCAACGTCAACCGCTCCGGCACCCGTCGCGAAGAACTGCTGCTGGAACCCTCCGTGCTGCAAAAGATGTGGGTGCTGCGCAAGCTGCTGTACAACATGGACGACCTGGAAGCCATGGAATTCCTCATGGACAAGATCAAGGCCACCAAGAACAACGGCGAGTTTTTCGACGCCATGAAGCGCGGCTGACCCGAAAATAAAAACAGGGCTTGATTCGCCAGGGTTTTTTCTGGATAATCGCGCCCTCCCTGGCCCGCCACATTCACGGGCCGCAGATACCACCAAGGACAAGACATCATGAAAGAAGGCATTCACCCGAACTACGTCGAAGTCGACGTGACCTGCTCCTGCGGCAACAAGTTCAAGACCTGCTCCACCGGCGGCAAGCCGATCAATATTGAAGTGTGCTCCGAATGCCATCCTTTCTGGACCGGCAAGCAGAAGATCGTCGACACGGCCGGCCGCGTCGAACGCTTCCGCCAGAAATACGGCAAGAAGGCTGCCTGATATCGGCACCCTTGCGCAGCATGGCAAAGAGGCAGCCTCGGCTGCCTCTTTTGTTTTCTGAACGATGATGACCCCATCCAAACCCGCCCTGCCCCTCGCCCCCTGGCCCCTGGCGCTGCTCTGCGCCCTGTACCTGCTGGCGGGGCTGGTCGGCCACGATCCCTGGAAAACCGACGACGCCGTGCACCTGGGCGTGGCCTGGGAATTCGCCGCCCACGGCGATTGGACCTCGCCCCGCATTGTGGGCGACGCCTGGCTGGCCATGCCGCCCCTGTTCCACTGGGTCGCCGCCCTGCTGGGCAAGGGCCTGGGCTTTCTCATCGACTTCCATAACGGCGCCCGCCTGGCCACCGCCCTGTTCGGCGCCCTGCTCTTCCTCGGCCTCGCCCGCACCGCCCACCGCCTGTACAGCCCCGCCGCCGGCCTTGGCGCCCCACTGCTGGCCATGGGCACCGTCGGCCTGCTGGTGCCCATCCACGAAGCCCAGCCCCTGATTGCCCTGCTCGCCGCCCAGTCCTTCCTCCACTTGGGCATGGCCCGGGTGGCGGACAACACCACGCAAGACAGTCTCAAGGGCGGCCTCATTGCCGGCGTTGCCATGGCGGCCGGTCTTCTCGCCGTTGGCTCCCTGGCTGTCATTCCCTTGGTGGTGCTGCCCCTGCTGGCCCTGCTGCACCCCGCCTGGCGCGGCCGCAGCACGTTAGGCGTGGTGATCGCCCTGATTCTCGGCCTGGGCCTCGCCGCCCTCTGGCCGGGCCTGCTGGCGCTGCAATCGCCGGAACTGCTGCCCACCTTCTGGGACAAGGAACTGGCCAAGCTCACGCCCCCCGCCTGGTCCGCCGAATCCTTCCAGGACCAATTGCAGCTCCTCGGCTGGGCGCCCTGGCCCATCCTGCCCATCGGCCTTTGGGCGCTGTGGGCCTATCGCCGCCAATTGAAGACGCCGGCCTTTTTCCTCCCCCTGGTGGGCACCTTGCTGGCCCTGGTGCAGGTTTTCCTGCTGGCCGAAGCCCGTCCCCTCAACCACCTGCTGTTGGTGGTGCCCCTGACCTTGCTCGCCGCCGCCGGTGCCGAAAAACTGCGCCGGGGCGCGGCCAATGCCTTCGACTGGTTCGGCATGATGACCTTCACCCTGATCGGCGGCCTGGTCTGGCTGGGGGGCATCGCCATGATGACCGGCGAGCCGCTGCGGGTGGCCAAGAACTTCACCAAGGCCGAACCCGGCTTTGTCGGACTATGGTCCTGGCCCGCCCTGATTGCAGCGGCCCTGCTCACCGTGCTCTGGTGCTGGTCCCTGGGGCGCCTACCCAAATCCCCCTGGCGTTCCGCCACCCACTGGGCCATCGGCATGGTGTTGATGTGGGGCCTGATGGCCGCGCTGTGGATGCCCTGGATGGATTACGGCAAAACCTATCGTCCCGTCGCCGCCTCCCTGGCCAAGGCCCTGGACGGCAGCAAGGAATGCGTCCTCGCCCGTCACCTGGGCGACGCCCAGAAAGCCTCCCTGCGTTATTTCATCGACCTGGCGCCGCTGCGCTACAACACCAAGAACAGGGAATGCGGCTGGCTGCTGACCCAGGGGAGTGCCCGCAGCGAGAACGCCCCCGCCGGCTGGCGCAAGGTGTGGGAAGGCAACCGCGCCGGCGACAAGAGCGAGAAGTTCCGGCTATACCAGCGGGCGGAGTAGCGGCGTTGGTGGGTGGGCGTGTTCTCGCCTGCATGCAAGTCAAAACCGCAACCCCTCCCGGCCTCCCCTTGTCGGGGGAGGGGAGAGACTGCCCACAGCATCGCCGCTCGAACTCCCCCCTGACAAGGGGGTGGGGGGGTTAGCCCTTGTCCCCAAGAATCCTCCCGTTCCCAACCATTCCGACCGACAAAGCACCCGGGTATAGGCGACGTCTACGAACACAAAACCCGTCCCTAGCAAAAATCCCGGCTCGCCACCTCCAGCCGCCCCATCAGCGCTGTGTGGTCCACCAGCCGCTTGGCGATCAGGTGCACCACCGGCCCTTCCCGCTGCACCACCCCCAGCACCCCCAACAATTGCGAGCCCAGCAACTCCTGGCGCTGGCGCTCCGCCAGATGGGCATGGACGATCACATTCACCATGCCGAATTCATCTTCCAGGGTCACGAAGATCACCCCGGTGGCCGTTCCCGGCCGCTGCCTACCAGTGACGAAACCGGCGCAGCGGGCCGGGCGGTTGTTTTCCAACCCGCGCAACCGGACCGAATCCAGATAGCGCAACTCCCCCAGCCGCTCACGTAACAAGGCCAGGGGATGGCGGCCCAGGGTCAGGCCCAGGCTGCGGTAATCCGCCACCAGGTTTTCGCCCTCGCTGGGGGCGGCGAAACGCGGCGTGATTTCCCGCAAAGGCACCCCCGCCAGCAGATCGCCCTGCACCTGCACCAGCGCAGCCTCCCAGGCCGCCTGGCGGCGATGGCCGCTCAGGACCGCCAGGGCATTGGCCGCCACCAGCGCTTCCATCTCCTTCTGCCCCAAGCCGGCGCGGGCCGCCAAATCGGCGGCATCGCGGAAAGCGCCGCAGCTCCGGGCGGCTTCGATACGCCCGCCCCCCTCCGCCCCCAGGCCACGGATCTGGCGCAGCCCCAGCCGTACCTGGGGGCGCTGCCCCGAGGGGAACACCAGGGTGCAATCCCAATCGCTCACCGTCACATCCACCGCCAGCACCGTCACCCCGTGGCGGCGAATGTCCTGCACCAGTTGCGCCGCCGAGTAAAAGCCCATGGGCTGGGCATTGAGCAGCCCCACCAGAAACGCCGCCGGATAATGGCGCTTGAGCCAGGCCGAGGCATAGGCCAGCAGGGCGAAGCTGGAAGCATGGGATTCGGGAAAACCGTAGTCGCCGAAGCCCTCGATCTGGCGGAACAGGGCCTGGGCGAACTCCGCCGTGTAGCCCCGTATCGCCATGCCCGCCAGCAGCTTGTCGCGGAAGAGCTCCAGGCCGCCCTTGCGCTTCCAGGCCGCCATGGCCCGCCGCAATTGGTCCGCCTCCCCCGGTGAAAACCCGGCGGCCACCATGGAGAGCTGCATGGCCTGCTCCTGGAAAATGGGCACGCCCAGGGTGCGCTCCAGCACCGACTTCACCGCCGGCGAGGGATAACTCACCGGCTCCTTGCCCTGACGCCGGCGCAGATAGGGATGCACCATGTCGCCCTGGATCGGCCCCGGCCGCACCAGGGCCACCTCGATCACCAGATCGTAGAAACAGCGCGGCCGCAGGGCCGGCAGCATGGACATCTGGGCGCGGGATTCGATCTGGAACACCCCCACCGTGTCGGCCTTGGAAATCATGGCGTAGGTTGCCGGGTCTTCCGGCGGAATGTCCTGCATACGGAAAGGCCGGCCCTTTTCCGCCGACACCCAATCCAGGGCGCGGCGGATCGCCGTGAGCATGCCCAGGGCCAGCACGTCCACCTTCATCAGGCCCAGGGCGTCGATGTCGTCCTTGTCCCACTGGATCACGCTGCGTTCCGCCATGGCGGCGTTCTCGATGGGCACCAGCCGGTCGAGCCGGCCCCGGGCGATAACGAAGCCGCCCACATGCTGCGACAGATGGCGCGGAAAACCCACCAACTGCGGTGCCAGCCACAGCCACTTGGCCACCCGCGGGCTGGCCGGGTCCAGGCCCACCGCAGCGAAGCGCTCCGGCCACTGCTCGCGCTTGTCCCACCAGGCCAGGGACGCGGTGAGGGCATCCAGCTTGTCGGCATCGATGCCCAGCGCCCGCCCGGTATCGCGCAGGGCCGAACGGCTGCGGTAGCAGATCACCGTAGCCGCCAGGGCCGCCCGTTCGCGGCCGTATTTGGCGTAGATGTACTGGATCACCTCCTCCCGCCGCTGGTGCTCGAAATCCACATCGATGTCCGGCGGCTCGTTGCGCTCCCGGGAGAGGAAGCGACCGAACAGCAAGGTGCCCCGCGCCGGGTCCACCTCGGTGATGCCCAGGGCATAGCACACCGCCGAATTGGCCGCCGAACCCCGCCCCTGGCACAAAATACCGATGCGCCGGGCATGGCCGACGATGTCATACACCGTGAGAAAGTAGGGCTCGTATTGCAGGTCGGCGATCAGGGAGAGCTCCTCCTCCACCTGGGCCAACACCGCCTCCGGCGTGCCTTGGGGATAGCGCCGCGCCAGCCCGGCTTCCGTCTCCCGGCGCAGATAGGCGGCGGGGGTCATGCCGGGCGGGACCACCTCCTCCGGATATTCGTAACGCAGCTCGTCCAGGGAAAACGTACACAGCGCGGCCACCCGCAAGGTCTCCGCCAGCAAGGTCGGCGGATAGAGCCGGGCCAGGCGCTGGCGCGCACGCAGGTGGCGCTCGCCGTTGGCGAACAGGGCATGGCCGGCCTGATCCACCGTGGTGTTGAGGCGCAGGGCGGTGAGCAAATCCTGCAAGGGCCGGCGCGAACGGGCGTGCATGTGCACATCGCCGGCAGCCACCAGGGGCAGGCCCGCCGCCTCGGCCAGGGCGGTGCAACGGGCCAGTCGCGCCCGGTCATCGGCGTCCAGATGCCGTGCGAAGGCCAGCCAGGCGCGGCCGGGGAAACGCTGGGCCAGCCAGCGGCCGTCATCCTCCGTCGCCCCCGGCCCCTGCGTCTCCTGCCCCTTCGTCCCTGGCCCCTGCTTCTCCTTCCCCGGCAGCCACAGCGCCAGACAATCCGGCACGCCCCATTCCAGATCGCCCCGGGTGAGCCGGTAACTGCCCTTCTCCGCCCGCCGCCGGCCCAGGGTGATGATGGCGGAGAGGTTGCCGTAGCCGGCCCGGTTCTGGGCCAGCAGCACCAGCTTCATGCCGTCCGCCAAGGTCAGCTCGGTGCCGATCAAGAGCTTGAGTCCCGCAGCCTTCGCCGCCTGATGGGCGCGGACAATGCCGGCGAAGGAGCATTCGTCGGTGATGGCCAGGGCCTGGTAGCCCAGGGCCGCCGCCCGGGTTGCCAACTCCTCGGCATGGGAAGCCCCGCGCAGGAAGCTGAAGTTGGAGAGGCAATGCAGCTCCGCGTAATCGGGCAGATCGCCCGGCACGCCGCTCATGAGAAATACCCGTGCAGGAACCAGCCGCCGGGCGGCCGCCAGTCGCGGTATATCCACAGCCAACGCTGGTCCGGCCCCAGGGCCACGTAGTAGTCCCGGCGCAAATCGCCAGGGCCCTCTTCGCCGCCATCCCACCAGCCGGATTCGATGCGCTCGGGGCCGGCCAGCAAGGTCAACGGCCCCCGGTGCTGCGGACGCCCCTGCCGTTCCGCCAAAGCCTGGGGCTGGGCCAGCAGCCAAAGCGGACGCGGCGGCATCGCCCTCGATTCACCACCCCCCGCCACGCCGCCTTCCACACCTCCCTGGGCCGCAACGCGGGTGGCCGCCTCGGGACGATGATCCGCCGCCCACACCCGCCCCGTCACCTGGGCATCCCCCAGCCGCGCCCGCAACCGTTCCACCAGGGCGGCCATGCCCTCGGGGCTGGCCCCTTCCCGAGCGAACAAGGTCTGGCTGCGCCCCGCCAGGGGCACCGGATCGTCCGCCACCAAACGCAGGGACGCCACCGGCGCGGGCAGTTCCAGGCGGGACAGACGTTCCCGCAGCACGCCGAGCATGCGCTCGCCATCCCGCAAGGGTTCGCTGAAACCCAGCGCCAGCAGCGTCGGTTCCCGCCCCAACCGCCCCGTGCCGTGGCCCAGATGCAGGCGGCATTCACGCACCCCCGCCTGCCGCGCCGTGAGCCAACCGGCCAGGGCCTGCACCAGGCGCTGCCCGGCGAACACCAGGGCCGGCGCGGCCTCCACCGTGGCCGGCAGTTCCAGCGTCATATCGAAGCGTTGGGGAAAACAAAAGGCCGGGCGCGGGTCCCCCACTTCGCCATAAGCGCGGCCCATGAGCGTTAACGCCTCGGGACCGATGCGACGGGCCAGGGCGCCACCGGGCAAACGCCGCGCCGCGCCCAAGGTATGGACGCCGAATCCCACCAGCCGCGTCACGCAGGCCGGCGATAGGGCCTCGGACAAACGGGCCAGGGGCAGCCGATCCAGCGCCGCCACCAGACCTGCGGCATCCACGCAGGGGCCGCCTTCGTCGCTGTCGCCGTCACCGTCGCCGACCTCATCACCGGCCCG
>RXJP01000144.1 GCA_003963315.1 Rhodocyclaceae bacterium
GTTCCCCCCGCGACCTATGAACAGTTGCTGGTCCCATCAGTCGGTGTCAACTAAAGCGGGGGAAGATTCCCGCCTGCAATCTGAGCTTGCAGGTTCCTTCAACTGTTGAAGGTCCGCTTTGGTGAGAAGTAACAGACTGCTTTGGGTCGGGTGCCGCCCTATGTCGATGACGTATGCAGCCATTGGTCGTAATCGGTGGTTGGGCGGCTGCTAACTGTCGTAGAGCGGCCAGATTCTGACCAGAGGCTCAAGGTCAGCTTTGGCCGACCTGCTGCCCGTGAGGAGCAGACCCGGGGGACTACTTTACTCAAACACCTGCCAGTAATGCGCAGATGAAACGGGCCGCGATAAAGACATCAGCCCCGTAGTGTTCAGCTAATACACCCCATCGTGATCTCCCACATTCACCGGAATAATTTCGTGCTCACTGATAAGCAGTTCCAGCGTAATGCGGTAGGAAACATTGATGGACACGGAGTGCAGATCGGCCAGCTTTCCACCCAGGCGATGCAGCCGCAGCGAAGGATGATGTGGATTCGCTTCCAGCAATTGCAAGGTTTTGAGGTACTGCTGTTTCAGGTCGGGATGGCGTTGCAGGAATCGCCGAGCACGACGGGTGTATTGCTCGGTGAAAACCAGGGTGTAGCTCATTCAGCAGTTTCCAGCCGTTTGACATGATCCTCGGCCGACTCATGCACGGTGCGGCCTGCCGCCACATCGGCCCGGGTTTCGGCCAGGGCCGCTTCCAGTTCGCATTCCCGCAGGTAGTGGTAGTGGGCCATGTCCATGACCACGAATTTGTCCTTGCCGCGTACGGAGATAATGGCCTCGGGCTGCTTCTCCAGCATGGACTCGATGGCCGAGACGCCCTTGGTTTTGAGATCGTTGGCACTGATACTGGCCATGGTCGGCTCCTTAGAGAAATTAACAGCCATTTTATAGCACTGTTAATCGCATTATTACAAGTGCGAATTTTAGTTAAGGGGCTGATTCATTGGGCTTTAAAAACAAGAAGCAGAAGGGGCGGAAATCCGCCCCTTCTGCTTCTTGTTGGTACTTATTGACACCCGGTACAACACCGGAACCCCTCCCGACCTCCCCTTGTCAGGGGAGGGGAATTTTTGCTGAGGCCGGTGCCGAGCCTCGCCTTACACCACGACCGTCTGCGCTTGCCCTTCATTGCGCGCTTCAATGCGGCCGATGCGATACACCGTCTCGCCTTCGGCCTTGAGCAGGGCTTCGGCCTTGTCGGCATCGGCGGCGGCGACCACCACGATCATGCCGATGCCGCAGTTGAAGACCCGGTGCATTTCGGCGTCGGCCACGTTGCCTTCCTTTTGCAGCCACTGGAACAGGGGCGGCAGGGGCCAGGCTTTTTGTTCGAGGATGGCGGTCACGGCCTCGGGCAGGACGCGGGGCACGTTCTCCACCAGGCCGCCGCCGGTGATGTGGGCCATGCCCTTCACGGGCAGGGTGTCCATCAGCTTGAGCAGGGGCTTCACGTAGATGCGGGTGGGGGCCATCAGCACATCGCGCAGGGGCTTGCCGTGGAAATCGGCATCCATGTCGGGATTGGCGCGTTCGATGATCTTGCGCACCAGGGAATAGCCGTTGGAGTGGGCGCCGCTGGAGGCAAGGCCCAGCACCACGTCGCCGGGCTGGATGGTGGTGCCGTCGATGATCTTGGATTTTTCCACGGCGCCCACGGCGAAGCCGGCCAGGTCGTATTCGCCATCGGGGTACATGCTGGGCATTTCGGCGGTTTCGCCGCCGATCAGGGCGCAGCCGGAAAGTTCGCAGCCCTGGGCGATGCCCTTGATGACGTCGGCGGCGGTGTCCACATCCAGCTTGCCGCAGGCGAAGTAGTCGAGGAAGAACAGGGGCTCGGCGCCCTGCACCAGGATGTCGTTCACGCTCATGGCCACCAGATCCTGGCCTACGGTGTCGTGCTTGTTCAGGTGAAAGGCCAGCTTGAGCTTGGTGCCCACGCCGTCGGTGCCCGAAACCAGCACGGGCTCCTTGTACTTCTTGGAAATCTCGAACAGGGCGCCGAAACCGCCGATGCCGCCCAGCACTTCGGGACGCATGGTGCGCTTGGCGAAGGGCTTGATGCGATCCACCAGGGCGTCGCCGGCATCGATGTCTACACCGGCGTCGCGGTAGGTGAGGGAGGTGTTCTGTGGGCTGGTCAAGATGGCATTCCTAATTGAAGGGAGGGCTGAATGACTCCGTTCGCGTTGAGCCTGTCGAAACCCGTGGTGAGTCGGCAGGGGGCTTCGACAAGCTCAGCCCGAACGGTGGAGGACTTAATCGGCAATTCCTGAGTTCCATTGAGTTCCGAAAGCAGGACGGCTAAAGTTGCGGGTCCTCTTTCAAAGAGCCGCGAATTTTACATGACTGCCGACCACCTTCAGACCAAGCTTCAATCCGCCCTGTGGGTGGGCTTCGGCCTGGCCGTGGTGTGGCTGCTGGCGACGCTAGGCCCAATACTGGCCCCGTTTCTGCTGGCGGGCATCCTGGCTTACATCTGCAATCCGCTGGTGCAGCGGCTTTGCGCCAAGGGATTGCCGCCCCTGGCCGCCGTGCTGCTGGTGATGGCGGCGGGCCTGGCCCTGGTGGTGGTCTTGGTGCTGACCTTGACGCCCCTGATCCGGGAGGAAACCCGCCAGTTGGTGGAGCGCCTGCCGGACCTGCTGGGCCTGATCAATGACCAGATAGCCCCCTGGCTGAAGGAAAAATTCGGCCTCCGCCTCAAGGTGGCCATTAACCCGGCCACGGTGCGGCAGTTCATCAGCGAGCATTGGATAGGCGTGCAGGGCCTGCTGGGGCAACTGCTGGATTCCGCCGCCAGCGGCGGCCAGGTGCTGCTCCAGATCGTCGCCACCCTGCTGCTGACGCCGGTGGCCCTGTTCTACCTGCTGCGGGACTGGAACGGCCTGCTGGCCCGCATTGAGCACATCATCCCGCGCCGCTGGCACGCCCAGTCCGTCACCCTGGCCAAGGAAGTGGATGCGGTGCTGGCCGAGTTCCTGCGCGGGCAATTGCTGGTGATGGCGCTGCTGGCCGTCTATTACTCCGCCGCCCTGGCCATTGCCGGCAGCGATTTCGCCCTGCCCCTGGGGCTGATTACCGGCCTGTTGATCTTTATTCCCTACCTGGGCTTCGCCACCGGCTTCGTCCTCGCCCTGGTGGTGGCCCTGCTCCAGTTTGCCGGCTGGGAGCCCATCATCGCGGTGCTGGTGGTGTTCGGCATCGGCCAGGTGCTGGAGAGTTTCATCCTCACCCCCTATCTGGTGGGGGACCGCATCGGCCTCCACCCCCTGGCGGTGATCTTCGCCCTACTGGCCTTCGGCCAGTTGTTCGGCTTCTTCGGCGTCTTGCTGGCCCTGCCCGCCTCCGCCGCCCTGCTGGTGGGCCTGCGCAGCCTGCGCGGGGTGTACCTGGCAAGCCGCTTCTACACGGAAACCTGATGCCTCCTGTGTCTTACCGCCAGCTCCTGCTGGACATCCATCGCCCGCAAATCCCCACCCTGGACAATTTCGTCGTCGGCAGCAACGGCGAACTGATGCAGCATCTGCACGGCTTGGCCGCGCCGGACTGCGCCACGGCGCTTTATCTGTGGGGCCCTGCGGGCAGCGGCAAAAGTCATTTACTGCGGGCGGTGGCCACCGCCGCATCGCAAAGCCGGCCGGTGTGCATCACCCCGGCGGCCACCGTGGGCGAACGCCTCGACGTACCCCCCGGCGCGCTGCTGATCGTGGACGACGTGGCGCAGCTTTCCCCCGTCGCCCAGGTGGCCCTGTTCCGCGCCTTCATCGCCGCCCGGCCCGACCGCCTGGCGCTGCTGCTGTCTGGCCCGGTACCGCCCCTGGCGCTGGCCCTGAGCCCCGAGCGGGAGGATTTGCGCACCCGCATCGGCCAATGCCTGATCTACGAGATCAAGCCCCTGTCCGATACCGACAAGGCCGACGCCCTCCAGCACCACGCCCAGGGCAAGGGCATGAAGCTGGACGACGCCGTCGTGCAATACCTGCTGCGCCACGGTCGCCGCGACCTGCCTTCGCTGCTGGCCACGGTGGATGCCCTGGACCAGGCTTCCCTGGAACTGAAACGTCCCGCCACCCTGCCCCTGCTGCGGGAAATCCTGAATTAACCTGCCTTCGCAAAAGCCATGAAACTTGCCCTCTTCGACCTCGACAACACCCTGCTCATCGGCGACTCCGATTTCGAGTGGGCCCAGTTCCTCATCGCCAAGGGCGTGGTGGACAAGGAAGTGCAGGAAGCCAAGAACCAGGAGTTCTACGACCACTACAAGGCCGGCACCTTGAACATCCACGCCTTCCTCGATTTCCAGCTCGCGCCCCTGGCCCGCCACAGCCGGGCGGAATTGGATGCCTGGCATCGGGAGTACATGGCCGACCACGTGCTGCCCATGATCCAGGCGCCCGCCCGGGCCCTGGTGCAACAGCATCTTGATGAAGGCGCCCTGACGGCCATCGTCACCGCCACCAACAGCTTCGTCACCGGCCCCATCGCCCGGGAGTTCGGCGTGGAGCACCTGATCGGCACCATCCCCGCCTTCGAGAACGGCCGCTTTACCGGCAAACCCCGGGGAACGCCCTCCTTCAAGGAAGGCAAGATCGCACGGGTGGAAGCCTGGTTGGAATCCCTGGGGTTCTGGTGGGGCAGCTTCGACAGCAGCCACTTCTACAGCGATTCTCACAACGACCTGCCGCTGTTGCAGAAGGTCAGCCATCCGGTGGCGGTAGACCCGGATGCCACCCTCGCCGCCCACGCCCAGGCCCAGGGCTGGCCCATCATCAGCGTGCGTCGCTAATCGCTACTCGGTGCTACGCCAGGCCTGCTGTTGCAGCAACTCGCAACGGTGCAGGCCGTCTTCCCGGCAATCACAAGGTTTGCCGCGTAGTTGCTGACAGATACCGCGGAACAGGCATTCCACGGTGTGGATGTCGTCCTTGCGGGGCCGGCTTATCCCCATGTCCTGCACGATGTCATGGATGGCCTTGAACACCACCTGCCTGGCCACGGAAATGTCCCCATCTTCGGAATAACGCTTGCTGACCACGCCGATTTGCTGCAATAGCGCCGCACTCGTGAGTGTCATTTATCGCCTCCGTTAGGCCGTTTTTTTTGGTTCCCGCCGTCACCTCGTCCCGACGCAAACCTCCGGGAAGACTAAACAAGCCGCAGGGATTCATCAATTGAACGAAAGCCATATGTCTTTCGCCCGATTGCCTTCGGCATACACCCGTACGGCAAGGGGCACTGCGCCGGCTATCCGGAAAAAATGAAACGCCCTTCCGAAAATCCTCGCTACCCCCATGGCGGCATTGGCAAAGCACAAGGCTGGTGCAAAGGAGGCCGTGCTGCGCCATAAGCGGTCAGGCCACGGACGGGGTATGGCGCAGCACCGCCCTCAACCACGCGGGAATACCGCGACCAGCCCCCTCCGACGGTATGGCATGGGGCTTGCGCACGGGCTAGCATCCTGCCTTGTTCGCAACGGTTCCCCATGGATAACCCACGCCCTTCGTTAGCCCGGAAGCGCCTGCCAAGACAACCCGTGCAGCCCGATGCCATGGACCTACAATCGGCATGATGCAGGACACCGATCCCGTTACCCCCGCTCCAGCCGCCGCGCAGGCAGCCCCCACCCGGGGCCACATTGACCTGGAGGCGAAGGCCGCGCCGCTACCCGATGCCGGGATGCTGTTGGCCTACTCGGGCTACGCCCGTCAATGGCATGGTGACTCTGCCGCCGCTTTCGAAGCGATGGCGACCTCCGGCGCGCCGACCCGCACCGGCATGCAGGCATGGCTGGAATCACGGAACATCGGCGACGAAGACGCCCTGCGGGAAGCCCTGCTGGATCTTCGCAGGCAGGTCTGGCTCACGGTCTTCCTGCTGGAATGCAGCGGCCGCATCGGCCTCAGGGAAGCCACCCGCGCTTTCACGGATTTTGCGGAAATCGCCCTTGCCCAGGCCTTGCGGGTGGTGGAAGCGGCGCTGGCGGAACAGCATGGCCGCCCCCGGGGACAGCACAGCGGCGAGGCCGTGATGCTTTCGGTCATCGCCCTGGGCCGCCTCGGCGGCGGCGAACTGGGCCCGGCCTGCGACGCCGACCTGGTGTTCGTCTTCGGTGAAGATGGCCGTAGCGACGGGCCGCGCGCACTGGACAATCACGCGTATTACGCCGCCCTGCTGACGCGCCTGTTCCGCGTCCTCGGCAAGGATGAACAAGGGCGTTTCGTGCTACGCCTGTTCAATCGCTGGCAGCCCCATGGCGGTGGCGGGACCGACGGGCCCAGCGCATGCAGCCTGACGGCCTTCGAGCGGTATTTTTCCGACCAACTGGACGAAGGCAGCCGTAGCGTCTGGATCCATGGCCGCGTGCTGGCGGGGCCGGATACGGCGCTGACCCAAGTGGTACATCCCTTCGTTTTCCGTCGCTTTCTGGATTACGGCGTGTTCGCCACCCTGCGCACCCAGCATGCCGCCCTGCGTCGGGAAATCGCCCAGGCCGCCCTGGAAGACAATATCCGCCTGGGACCGGGCGGCCTGCGGGAGATTGAATTCCTTTTGCATAGCTTCCAGTTGGTGCGGGGAGGTCGGGACAGCCGATTGCGGATCCATTCCATCCAGGCGCTGCTGGATGCCATGGCCTACCGTCGCGAGTTGCCCGCAAACGAGGTCCAAGGGTTGAGCGCGGCCTACGCCTTCCTGCGTGCGCTGGAACACCGGCTCCAGTACCGGCAGGACAGCCTGGTCCACGAAATGGACGATGACCCCGGGTTCCGCGACAGCGTGGCCCACACCCTGGGCCTGCGGGATACCGCCCACCTGGAAGAGCAGCTTGCCCGCCACCGACAGCAGATCCGACGCACCTTCGACGCGGTTTTTCGTAGCGACAGCGGCAGCGAAGAGGACGATCCCCTCGCTGCCCTATGGCAGGGCGAGACCACCGATGGGCAGGCTTATCCTCCGCTGGTGGCGGCCGGCCATGAGGACCCGGAACGCAGCCTCGCCATCCTTATCGGTTTGCGGGAGAGCATGGCCTTCCGCGCCATGGGCCGCTCGGGACGCCAGCAATTGGATAGCCTGATGCCCGCGCTGCTGCGCTTTTGCGGCCAACACGGGGAGGCCGCGGAAACCCTGCGCCGCTGTATTGCCGTTATCGAGCCCCTGTGCCCACGCCCGGCCTATCTGAGCCTGCTGGCGCAACACAGCGGCGTGCTGGAGCGCCTGGTGAAATTTTGTTCCGCCAGCCCCTGGGTGGCGCATTTTCTGGCCCAACACCCCATCCTGCTGGACGAGTTGCTCTACCCCGGCCATCTGGTGGAAGCGGCGGATGCCGACGCCCTGGCTGTCGCCTTGGCCAAACTGCTTGACCGGGAAGCCGGCGGCGCCCTGGAGCGGCAGATGGAACTGTGCTGCGAATTCCGTCAGCTCCATACCTTCCGCCTGGTGGCGCGGGAGCTGTTGCTGGGCCTGACGCCGCGGGAACTGGGCCAACGGCTGTCCCTCATCGCCGACTGCCTGCTGGCGGAAATCGCCCGGCGGGTCTGGGCCGGCATGGCGACCCGCCATCTCGACGCGCCGCGTTTCGCCATGATCGCCTACGGCAAACACGGCAGCCGGGAGCTTTCCTACGCCGGCGACCTGGACCTGGTGTTCCTGTTCGAGGACGACCATCCCGATGCCCAGGAAATCTACGTGCGTTTCGCCAAACGCCTGCTGGCCTGGCTCAATTGCGTGACGCCGGTGGGCGCCCTGTTCGAAACCGATTTGCGGCTGCGCCCCGATGGCGACAGCGGCATCCTGGTGTCCTCCATCGCCAGCTTCGACGACTACCAGCGCCGCCGCGCCTGGACCTGGGAACACCAGGCCCTGACCCGGGCCCGTTTCACCGTGGGCGACCCGGCGGTGGGCGCCGCTTTTGAAGCCCTGCGGGAACAGATACTGTGCGCCCCCCGCGAATCCGACACCCTGCGCGGGGAAATCACCGCCATGCGCCAGCGCATGGCGGACGGCCACCCCAATCGCAGCAACCAGTTCGATTTGAAGCACGATATCGGCGGCCTGGTGGATGTGGAGTTTTCGGTGCAATACCTGGTCCTCGCCCATGCCGCCCAACATCCGCAACTGGCGGGGCACCGGGACAATGCCGCACAACTGGACCTGGCCGGCAACCTGGGCCTGGTGGACGAAGCGGTGGCCCTCGCCGCTGCGGAGGCCTACGAAAACCTGCGCCATCTGCAACACAACCTGCGCCTGCGGGGCAAGGAAACGGCCAAGACCGATTTCGCCTTCGTGCAGCGGGAGATCGCCGCCGTGCGCGGCCTATGGAAGGCCGTTTTCGGCCAGGATCGCTAGGATGGCGGATACCAGGCCGCCCTTAGCTAGGCCCTTGATTTCCGGTATCATCGCCCCCCTTCACTAGGCATTCTGAATTTCCCCACTCCGCATGATTCGCAAGCTGCTGCGCCGGGTGTTCCGGCGCAATGCGACCGCCGGCACCGGTCTCACCACCATTCCCCGTTCCCGCCACGGCATCCGCCGCGAGCAAGTGTCGCCTGCCGCCCGTCGCACTTGCGAAGGTTTGCAGCAGGCCGGCTTCAAGGCCTATGTGGTGGGCGGCGCGGTGCGCGACCTGATCGCCGGCATCAAACCCAAGGATTACGACGTGGCCACCGACGCCACGCCGGACCAGGTGCGCAACGTGTTCCGTCGCTCCCGCATCATCGGCCGCCGCTTCCAGATCGTGCACGTCATGTTCGGCGCGGAGACCATCGAGGTTTCCACCTTCCGTGCCGCCCACAACGAAGACACGCTGAAGGACGCCCATGGCCGCGTTCTGCGCGACAACGACTGGGGCAGCATCGAGGAGGACGCCGCCCGCCGCGACTTCACGGTCAATGCGCTGTACTACGATCCCCACACCGAAGCCGTGCTGGACTACCACAACGGCGTCGCCGACCTGAAGCAGAAGACCCTGCGCATGATCGGCGAGCCCCGCGCCCGCTACCGCGAAGACCCGGTGCGCATGCTGCGCGCCGTGCGCCTCTCCGCCAAGCTGGGGCTGACCCTGGACCCGGCCGTCCGCGCCCCTATCCGCGAGATGGCGGACCTGATGGAAAACGTGCCGGCGGCGCGGCTGTTCGACGAGATGCTCAAGCTGCTGTTCTCCGGCCATGCCGTGGAATGCCTCAAGCGCCTGCGCAGCGACGGCCTGCACCACGGCCTGCTGCCTTTGCTGGACGTGATCCTGGAGCAGCCCCTGGGCGAGAAGTTCGTGATGCTGGCCCTGGCCAACACCGACGAACGGGTACGGGCGGGCAAGGCCACCTCCCCCGGTTTCCTCTTCGCCACCCTGCTCTGGCATGAAGTGCTGGCCAACTGGGAAGCCCGCAAGAAGGCCAAGCAACTGTCCATCCCCGCCCTCTACGATGCCATGGACGAAGTGCTCCAGGTGCAGGCGGAAAAACTCGCCATCACCCGCCGCATCGCCGGCGATATCAAGGACATCTGGTCCCTGCAACCCCGCTTCGACAAGCGCTCCGGCAAATCGCCCCTGCGCCTGCTGGAACAGCCGCGCTTCCGTGCCGGCTACGATTTCCTCCTGCTGCGCGCCGCCAGCGGCGAAACGGAGCAGGAACTGGCCGACTGGTGGACCGAGTTCCAGGATGCCAGTCATGAACGCCGGGAAGAAATGCTGCTGCCGGATGCCGGCCCGAAAAAGCGTCGCCGCCGCAGCCCGCGCAAGAAGCCCGGTGGAGGCGGTGAAAGCCCAGGAGAGGGTTCTTGACCTTGGCCTTGACGCCGGCCTACGTTGCCCTGGGGGCCAACCTGGATGATCCCGTCGCCACTGTTATCGCCGCCCTGGAAGCCCTGAAGAACCTCTCCCACAGCCGCTTGGTGGCGACGTCTTCCCTCTATCGCACGGCGCCGGTGGGCCTCAAGGACCAACCGGACTTCATCAACGCCGTGGCCGCCCTGGAAACCGAACTGACGCCCGCCGCGCTGCTGGAGGAGCTGTTCGCCATCGAGGCCCGCTTCGGCCGCCGCCGCTCGGTGCGCAATGCGCCGCGCACCTTGGACCTGGACCTGCTGCTCCACGGCAACACCCGTTCCGACCATCCCGCCATCACCCTGCCCCACCCGCGCATGCATGAGCGGGCCTTCGTCCTCGCGCCCTTGGCGGAAATCGCTCCAGACCTGGCTATTCCCGGGCAGGGCGAGGTCAAGCAACTCCTGTCGGCCTGCGCCAGTCAGGCAATCTCTCGCCTGCCCGCCGCTACCGGGAACCCATGAACTTCTTCGGCGCCCTGCCGGTGATGTTGCAAACAGCCCTGCTGCTGGCGGCCTCCAACATCTTCATGACCTTCGCCTGGTACGCCCACCTGAAGAACCTCAACGACCGGCCCTGGTGGATCGCCGCGCTGCTGTCCTGGGGTATCGCCCTGTTCGAATACCTGATCCAGGTACCCGCCAACCGCATCGGCAATACGGAACTCAACCTGGGACAACTCAAGGTCTTGCAGGAAGTCATCACCCTCACCGTATTCGTGCCTTTTGCCGTGTTCTATATGCAGCAACCCCTGAAGCTGGATTACCTGTGGGCCGGACTTTGCCTGCTTGGGGCGGTATATTTCATCTTCCGCTAAACCCATCCCCCTCAGAGAATCGCCGTGAGCTACTTGGAAAACAGCAAGCCCATCACCCTGCACGAGTTGCGCCGTCTTTATGCCGCGGGGGAAAAGATCGCCACCCTCACCGGCTACGATGCCAGCTTCGCCGCCCTGCTGGAACGCAACGGCGTGGAAGTGATCCTGATCGGCGATTCCCTGGGCAATGTGCTGCAAGGACAAAGCTCCACCCTCCCGGTAACCATGGAGCAGATGGTCTACCACACCGAATGTGTGGTCCGCGGCAGCAAGCGCGCCTTCATCGCCGCCGACATGCCCTGGGGCAGCTATCAGGAAAGCCCGGCGCAGGCCCTGCGCAACGCCTCCCGACTGATGGCCGCCGGCGCCCAGATGGTCAAGCTGGAAGGCGGCGCGGTGATGGCGGAAACGGTGCATTTCCTGGTGGAGCGGGGCATCCCGGTATGGGCCCATATCGGCCTTACGCCCCAGTCGGTGCACGCCCTGGGCGGTTATCGGGTGCAGGGCAAGGACGAAGCCGCCGCCCAGCGCATGAAGGACGACGCCCTGGCCCTGCAACAGGCCGGCGCCGCCATGCTGCTGATCGAAATGATTCCCGCCGCGCTGGGTACCGAGCTGACCCGACTGCTGTCCATTCCCACCATCGGCATCGGCGCGGGCCCCGGTTGTTCCGGCCAGGTGCTGGTGCTGCATGACATGCTGGGCATCTACCCGGGCAAGACCGCCCGTTTCGTGCGCAACTTCATGCAGGGCGCGGCAAGCATTGATGCCGCCGTGGCCGCCTATGTGGCTGCCGTGAAGGATGGGAGTTTCCCGGCCTTGGAACACTGCTACTGATTTTCCCATCGGCCCCGACTCTTCGTCCCCCGGGCCTCCCTTGCAGGACATTCCCATGCAAATCCACGACACCATCGCCGGCCTGCGCGCCGCTCTCAAGAATGCCGGCCGCGTGGCCCTGGTACCCACCATGGGCAACCTCCACGAAGGCCACATTTCCCTGATGGAACAGGCCCGTAGCCATGGCGACGCCGTGGTGGCCAGCATTTTCGTCAATCGTCTGCAATTCCGTCCCGGGGAGGACTTTGAAAAGTATCCCCGCACCTTCCAGGCCGACTGCGACAAGCTGATCGCCGCAGGGGTGGACCACTTGTTCGCGCCCGTTGAAACCGAGATGTATCCGCGCCCCCAGGGCTATACCGTGGCGGTGCCCAAGGAGCAGGACGGCATTCTTGAAGGGGAGTTCCGACCCGGCCATTTCAACGGCATGGCCACGGTGGTGATGAAGCTTTTTCAGATCGTCCAGCCCGACACCGCCCTATTCGGCAAGAAGGATTACCAGCAGTTGATGGTTATTCGCAACATGGTGCAGGACCTCAATTTGCCCATCCATATCATCGGTGGCGAGACCATCCGTGCCGCCGACGGGCTTGCCCTTTCTTCCCGTAATGGTTATCTGAGCCCAGACCAGCGCAGGGAAGCGCCCCGTTTGTTTGAAACCTTAACTAAAGTAGTAGATGCACTGCGCCATGGAAATATTGATTTCCCAGCACTGGAGCGGGATGCAGCGATACAGCTACGCAACAATCAATGGCAACCGGATTATGTTGCGATACGCAAAAAAAGTGATTTACAATTGCCGGCCGCTCACGATTCCGGCTTGGTGGTTCTGGCGGCTGCCCGACTTGGCAGCACACGCTTGATCGACAATCTGGAAGTTTAGGACACCGCGATGCGCTCAGGCCGGCGGTGATCCAGCAGCGTTTCCAACCCAGGGGTTAGCCGTTCCGCCCCGCAGAGATGGTCCTTTGCCTGAGAAGGAGAAAACTGAATGCAACGCATGATGCTGAAGTCCAAGCTTCACCGTGTGACGGTTACCCAAGCCGAGCTGCACTACGAAGGCTCCTGTGCCATTGATGAAGACCTGCTCGACGCGGCCGACATCAAAGAGTACCAACAGATCGAAATCTGGAATGTGAATAACGGCGCACGTTTCACCACTTACGCCATCAAGGGCGAACGGGGCAGCGGCACCATTTCCGTTAACGGCGCAGCCGCCCGCCAGGCCGCCCCCGGCGACTTGTTGATCATCGCCACCTTCGCCCTTTACAACGAAATCGAACTGCAAAAGTTCGAACCCGACCTGGTCTATGTGGATGCCAAGAACCGCATCACCAGCCAGAAGAGCAAGATCCCAACCCAGGCCGCCGCCTGAGTCCTCGCACTGTTCCAAACGACAAGGCCCGCAGATGCGGGCCTTGCCGTTTCTGTGGTTCGGTCAGCCCCTCACGGCTTCCAGCGGCGCAGCAGCAGGGAATTACTCACCACCGACACCGAGCTCATGGCCATGGCCGCCCCGGCGATCACCGGATTGAGCATGCCGAAGGCGGCCAGGGGGATGCCCAGCACGTTGTAGATGAAGGCGAAGAACAGGTTCTGCCGGATCTTTCCCAGGGTGGCCCGGGACAGGGAGATGGCATCGGCCACGCCATTCAGGTCGTTGCGCATCAGGGTCACGTCCGCCGCTTCCATGGCCACCTCCGAACCGGCGCCCATGGCAAAGCTGACATCGGCCGCGGCCAGGGCCGGGGCATCATTGATGCCGTCGCCGGCCATGCCGACGAATTTGCCCTCCCCGCGCAGCTTATCCACCGCGCCGGCCTTGTCGGCGGGCAGCACATTGGCCTCGAAGCGTTCCACTCCCGCCTGACGGGCAATGGCGGCGGCCGTACCGGCGTTGTCGCCGGTGAGCATCACCACGGCCACACCCTGCTGCCGTAAACGGGCCACAGCCCGGCGGGAGGATTCCCGCAGCGGGTCGGCCACACCGATCAGGCCCAGGGCTGCGCCATTGCGGCTGACGGCCACCAGACTGCGTCCCGACGCTTGTAGTTCGGCCACCTGCCCGGCAGGCAGGGGCATCCCCTGGGCTTCCAGCCAAGCGGGGGACCCTGCCAGCACAAGCTGCCCATCCACCTCCCCACTCAGGCCGCGCCCGGCCACGGCCTGCACTTTAGTCGGCGTTGCCAAGACCAACCCGTCCCCCTTGGCCCGATCAACGATGGCTTGCGCCAACGGGTGGCCGGAGCCCTGCTCCAGGCTGGCGACCAGATGGAGCAGTTCCTGGGCCGACGCCCCGCCCAGGGCAATGAGGTCGGTAACAGCGGGCAGACCCTGGGTCAGGGTGCCGGTCTTGTCCACGGCCAGCACCTGGAGCTTTTCCGCCAGTTCCAGGGCCTCGGCATTGCGGATCAGCACCCCGGCCTTGGCCCCCAGCCCGGAGCCCACCATGATGGCGGTAGGCGTGGCGAGACCCAGGGCGCAGGGGCAGGCAATCACCAGCACGGCCACGGCGTTGATCAGGGCCTGGGCGAAATCCCCGGCCAGCAGCCACCAACCGAAGAAAGTGGCCAGGGCGATGGCGCAGACCACGGGCACGAACACGGCGGCAATACGGTCCGCCAGGCGCTGCACCGGGGCCTTGGAGCCCTGGGCCTGCTCCACCAGGCGGATGATGCCCGCCAGCAGGGTATGGCCGCCCACGCCGGTGGCTTTGCAGCGGAGCAGGCCGTCGCCGTTCAGGGTGGCGGCGAACACCTTGCTCCCTGGCGCCTTGGCCACCGGCAGGCTTTCCCCGGTGAGCATGGCCTCATTGAGATGGGACGCGCCTTCCAGCACTTCGCCGTCCACCGGCACGCTTTCCCCTGGACGAACGACGAAGATATCGCCGGGGATCAGGGCAGCGACGGGCACTTCCTCCAGTTGCCCATCCCGCTCGATATGGGCGACTTGGGGCTGGAGCCGCACCAGGGCCTCTATGGCCCCGGAGGTGCGGGCCTTGGCCCGGGCTTCGATGATCTTACCCAGCAGGATCAAGGTAATCACCGCCGTGGAGGCCTCGAAATACACGTGTTGCTGGTGCAGGCCCAGCACCGTCACCACGGCGCTGTAGAGCCAGGCCATGGAGGTGCCCAAGGCCACCAGCACATCCATGTTGCCGCTACCGGCGCGCAGGGAATACCAAGCCCCCACGTAATAACGGCTGCCGATCCAGAACTGCACAGGGGTGGCCAGCGCCAGTTGCAGCCAGCGGGGAATAGGTTCGTGGCCCATGACGGCCATATCACCGCCGCCCAGGCCGAACATGAAGAACATCTGTCCCAGCAGGGGCAGGGACAACAGGGCCGAGATCAGGAAGGCGCGCCGTTCTTCGCGGTAGTAGGCCTCGCGCCGGGCTTTTTCCTCAGCCCGGCTGTTATCCGTGAGCAACAGGGCGTGATAACGGCCGCTGGCCTCCACCGCCGCCACCAAGGCCTCCGGTGTGACTTCGGCCGGACGGTAGCGGACATGGGCCTTCTCCGCGGCGAAATTCACCACCGCTTCCGTACCCGGCAGGGCGTTGAGGGTTTTTTCCACGATGGCCGCACAGTTGGCGCAAGTCATGCCGGTCAGGGCCAGTTCGCAGGTCTGTAGCACGGGAGCGGAAACGGCGGCGGACATAGGGCTCTCCAAGGACAAACAGCAAGGAATGCAGCCAGTCTAAACTGCGTACCCTGGTACAGAGTCAACAGGTTTAATCATGCCCCCTCGTCCCAAGCCCATGACCATCGGCGCCCTGGCCAAAGCCAGCGGAGTAGGTATCGAAACCGTGCGCTTCTATCAACGCAAGGGATTGCTGGAAGTGCCCGCGGCGCCCCAGGGCTACCGCAGCTACGACGGCAGCCACATCGAGCGCCTGCGTTTCATCAAGCGGGCCCAGGGCATAGGCTTCACCCTGGAAGAAATCGCCGAACTGTTGAGTCTCAACGATAGCCGGGACCACGCCACCGCCCGCGCCCTGGCGGGTGAGAAACTCGCCCGTATCGAGCAGCGCATCCAACAGCTGCACACCATGGCCGCCGCGCTTCGCCAGTTGGTGGACAATTGCCAGCATGGCGGGGAAGGCATGCCCTGCCCCATCATCCGCCTCTCTCTGGCGGACGATGGAAACCCACCGCACCTCTAGCGGTTGAGCATGACCGGGATGTGGGCCAAGTGCAGCACCTTGGCCGCCACCGACCCGAGCACTGCGCTGGCCACCGCACCGCGGCCGTGGCTGCCCATGCAGATCAAGCCGCAGCCCAATTCCCGGGCCTGGTGCACGATGACTTCCGCCGGATGACCGACGTGGATATGGGGGGTGCAGGGCAATCCCGCGGCCTCCAGCAGGCCCTGGGCCGGCGCCAGCACCGCTTCGCCTTCTTCCCGATAATGGCGATCCAGGGTGTCCTGGCTGACATGGGTCAGGGCCAACCCCACGGGAATGGGCGCATGGACGTGGAGCAGATGGATTTCCGGATGGCCGCGGAACCACTGCACATGCTCGACCAAACCCTGCACCGCCCGCAAAGAGGCTTCGGAACCGTCCACCGCCAGAAGAATTCTCACTGTGCATCCTTTCCCAAGATCAAACGTAGCAGACCACTCCCTGCCACAGCATGCGTCCCAAATTGGGCGCATTGAACAAACCGAATACGCCGAAAGCCAGCACCAGCAGCCCCGATACCATGCGCACCGCAGGCGCCTGGGCAAAACGGCGAAAACGGGCCAGCAGTACGCCCGCCAGCAGCAGGTTGGGCAAGGTGCCCAGACCGAAGGCCAAGAGCGTACCCGCGCCCCGCAGCGCGGAGCCGCTCATGAGGGCGGTGGCCAACACGCTATAAACGAGGCCGCAGGGCAGGAACCCCCACAACAGCCCCAGGGGAAGGGCCTGGGCCACACCCCGCACCGGAAGAAAGCGCCGGGTCAGGGGCTGGATGCGGGACCAAAGCCATTGTCCGCCTTTCTCCACCGCGGCCAGGCCCCGGGTAAAGCCGATCAAATACAGCCCGAGGGCCACCAGCATCAGGTTGGCCGCCACGTACAACACCAGTTGAATGGGCAGCCAGCCGTTGAGTAACAGGCCGAAGCTGCCGATCAGTCCCATGACCGAGCCGGCCAGGGTGTAGCTGACGATGCGCCCGACGTTGTAGGCAAGGTGCAAGGACCAGGCGGGTTTGTGGCCGGGCAGTTGCACCGTGAGGGCGGAAACGATGCCGCCGCACATGCCGACGCAGTGGGTGCCCCCCAGCAAGCCGATGAGGAACACCGCGAGAAAACCGGTATCAGGCATGGAATGGGAAAGTCAGGAAAGGCATGGGGCAGGATTATCCCACCCCGACGCGGCACAGCCGCGCCTCAAATCACCTTGGAGTATTTGACCCGTTCCCGGTCATGGCGCAGGTAGCGGTCGAAGGCCATGGCGATGGCCCGCACCAGCATGCGCCCCTTGGGCAGAACGGTGATCCACTGGTCGGTGATTTCCAGCAGCCCGGCTTCTTCCATTTCCCTCAGACTGGTTAATTCGGGGGCGAAATACTGGCGGAAGTTAATGAGATGACCGATCTCAATGGACTCGATGGACAGCTCGAAATGGCACATGAGGGCCTGGATGATGGAACGGCGCAACAGGTCGTCCGCCGTCAACTCCAGGCCACGCATGATGGGCAGCACGTCGCGGTCCAGGGCGTCGTAGTACTCCTCCAGGGTGCGGAAATTCTGGCTGTAGGTGGAACCCACCTTGCCGATGGAGGACACGCCGAAGGCCAGCAGATCGGCTTCAGCGTAAGTGGAATAGCCCTGGAAATTACGGTGCAGACGGCCCTGGCGCTGGGCCACGGCCAACTCGTCATCGGGCTTGGCGAAGTGGTCCATGCCGATGAAGACATAACCCGCCTCGGTCAGGCGACGGATGGCCAGTTGCAGGATTTGCAGCTTGGCATCGGCGGAGGGCAGGTCGGCTTCGTTGATGCGCCGCTGGGGCTTGAAGTGGCCGGGCAGGTGGGCGTAGTTGTAGATGGAGAGCCGATCCGGGGAAAGCTTGAGGACTTCGTCGATGGTGCGGTTGAAGCTGATGACGTTTTGCTTGGGCAGGCCGTAGATCAGGTCCACCGAAATGGATTTGAAGCCGAACTCCCGCGCCGCATCGATGACCAGCTTGGTTTCTTCCAAGGTCTGGATGCGATTCACCGCCGCCTGCACCGCCGGCTCGAAATCCTGCACGCCGACGCTCATGCGGTTGAAGCCCTGCTCCGCCAACAAGCGCACGTTTTCCCGATCCACCTTGCGCGGGTCCACTTCGATGGAATACTCGCCATTGGGCAGCAGATTGAAGTGGCTGCGGATCAGGTCCATCAACTGGATGGTTTCCTCCCGGGCCAGGAAGGTGGGGGTACCGCCGCCCCAATGCAGTTGCACCACATCCCGGGGGCCGCCCAAGGCAGCCGTTTGCAGGGCGAACTCCTTACCCAGGTATTCGATGTACTTGGCGGAGCGGGAATGATCCTTGGTGATGATCTTGTTGCAGCCGCAGTAGTAGCAGATCGTATTGCAGAAGGGGATGTGCACGTATAATGACAACGGACGACTTACCGCGCCGACGCCGCCCACAGCACGGCGGCCAAGCCAGGACTTGTAGGCTTCCGCATCGAAAGCCTCCACGAACCGGTCGGCGGTGGGGTAAGAGGTGTAACGGGGCCCGCTGACATCGAAGCGTCGGATGATCTGCGGGTCGAAAATAAAATCCTGAAATGTGCTCTGCATGGGCCCTATCCTGCGAGTGCATACGATGCCTGAACGGCACGGAAGTCACTTTGACCCAGATCAAACGACAGCCGAACCCCAAGAATTGTGGCGAAGCCAAGGTTATTCCTTTGACCCTGAATTCGCTGAAAGTTGCCTGCTCCCAGTGCAATCTTCAGGAGCTTTGTCTCCCATTGGGACTTTCCGAAACCGAACTGGGCCGTGTCGACACCCTGGTCGGCGCCCGGCGCAAGGTGAAACGGGGCCAGCACCTCTACCGTGCCGGGGACCCGTTCGAAGCCATTTACGCCGTCAAGACCGGTTTTTTCAAGACCGACGTGCTGCTGGAAGACGGCCGTGATCAAGTCACAGGCTTCCAGATGGCGGGAGAGTTGTTGGGGATGGACGGCATCAGCGTCGAAGCCCATACCTGCAACGCCGTGGCACTGGAAGACAGCGAAGTTTGCTTGATTCCTTATGAGCAACTGGAAGAACTGTCCAGCGAAATCCGGACATTGCAACGCCATTTCCACAAGGTCATGAGCCGCGAGATCGTGCGTGACCATGGCGTCATGATGTTGTTGGGCACCATGCGGGCCGAGGAGCGCCTGGCGGCCTTCCTGCTCAACCTATCCCAACGCTTCATGGCCCGGGGTTATTCATCGGCGGAGTTCCACCTGCGCATGACCCGGGAAGAAATCGGTTCCTACCTCGGCCTCAAACTGGAAACCGTCAGCCGCGCCTTTTCCCATTTCCAGGAAGCCGGCCTGATCGCTGTCCAACAAAAACATATCCGCATCCTGGACGCCACCGCCCTCAAGCAATTGCTCAACCGGCAGCCCATCTGACGCCTACGCGTTCCCGGAGCTGCATCCCGCCGACGTTACCGCAGGAATGCGGCAAAAAAACCGTAGGGGTTCTTGCTCAAGGCGACAGAAACGATATAAGCCGCCACGCACAGCGCGCCCAACCATGCCGCCACACGGTAGCGCAAGGTCGGCATCAGGCGGAAGGCCGCGACGCCTAGCCCGATATAGAGCAGAAGCGCTACCAGTTTTGCCGTCACCCACGGGGATACGCCAGGATATTGCCCGGTGACGATCACCAGGCCGCCGGCAGCCAGCAGCAACAGGCTGTCGTTCCCATCCACCAGCCGCCGGATCAGAGGTTTGGCCGGTAGTGAAGACCCCGTGAAAGTCAAGATACCGCGTATCAGAAAGCCGCTGATGCTCAGCGCTGCGCAGGTCATATGAACGTGACGCAGCAGGGGGTACCAGGCCTGCATCAGTACTTCAGGACGCCCACTTCCAGGTTGGCGAACCAGTCGATGAAACGTTTCACGTCCTCACCGCGATAGATCGCGCCGTGCTGGGGGCACAGCATGTCGATATCCATGGCCGACACCCTTGAACACCAGTCGCGCTTGGCCCTGTCCGATCCCATCCAGCGCCGGTGGAAGGCCTCCGCATGGCGGATATGGCGGTCGAAATCCTCGACGAACAAGCCATCGGCCTCGGGCGGCAGCAAGGCGGCGCCGATGTCCCCGGAGAAGAGGATTTTGGCCTTGGGGTCGTAGAGATTGAAATTGCCGGAGGAATGCAGGTAATGGGCGGGAACGGCCTGCAAACGCTGCCCCCCCACCAGAATGTCCGTTCCGGCGTCGGGGATGGCGACAAAGGTTTCATCATTGCCGCCGAAGTGCGGTACGAAACTGGTCCACAGCCAACTGATATGACATTTGATGGCGGGATTGAATTCAAGCCACAAGGACAAAGAGGAGATGATGTCGGGGTCTTGATGGGAGGCGAAAAGCTTGCCCAATTGGCGCGGATCGAATTCCGCCGACAAAGCGGAGAAGACGGCGGGAAAAACCTCTGCCCCGCCCGGATCAAGCAGGATGGCATCGTCGCCCACGGCGACCAGATATTCGTTGGTATCGATCAAATAGCCTGGCCGACTGGGGTCGCGCACCAGGGCGAGCCATTTGTGGTTGCCGTTTTCGTAGATAGTCTGAGCGGTCTTCATCCGGCAAACTCCTGGGATTGGTGTTTAGTCAGGGTATCCAGGGATTTCTGAATATCGCTGATGGTCTGTTCAAAATCGCTGGACACCTGCATCAACGATGTGGAAAAAGTGCCCCCATAGGCGGCTTCAATCTTGGCCGAACGCGCCAACACGCTGCCGAGCTCCACCAGTTGGGCCGTATCGGAGATCATTTGGGAAAGCCGACGATTGAGGGCCGTCACACCCCCGCTCTCGTCACCGGAATAGCGGTCATTGCGCGCCCTCAGGCAAGCCTCGACCATGCGCCGTCCCTGGCCTTTGCTGACGGCGAGGGTGCGCTGAAAGATTCTTTCGACACGGGTCTGCTTGACCAGCCCTGTCACCACGACAACGCTATCGGTGGTTGCGATCCGCAGCGTCTCCATTTGCCGTTGCAGATCCATGGCGAAACGGCGCAGCTCATTGGAAAGGACGCCAAACCCCAGGGCCGACTGCCCTGCCCGCTTGGCCAGGAAAATGGCGTTCATGGCCATGAGGTTGATCTTGAAGGCCGTGGTCACCACCTTCTTGATCTCTTCATTGATGCGGACGATGCGGCGCAACTCCTGTCCGGCATTCTGCCGGCTCGCCGCCGGCAAAGATAACGCGCTCATCGGCATCTCCTCGTCGCTTTTATGGTTTCCATCCCTCGGGGCATTGTAATGAGCAATGTCCCGCTTGTGCAGGGATCCTGTTACTGGGAAACCGGTAGGGCGATGAGGTGGTCCTTGCTGTACAGATAGTCGTTGAAGATGTGCTCGGCGGAAAGGATCTGGTATTCGCCGTTGTCCAACTTGCGCGTAGTGTCCTTGAGGCGGTAGGTGTAGTGGCCGCAGGTCCAGCAGTCGAAATTGCGCATGTGGGTGCACAGGCAGGTCTTGTCCATCACCTTGACCTTGCGCGCCGTGGGATGCAGGGCCACTTCCCGGTTGTAAGCTTCGATGTAGGAACAGGAACCATTGCCGTCAAGCAGGTAACCGTAGGCTTCGCAGTTGGGGCGGATGCCGTCGCCGATGGCGGGGCTGTTGCGCAACATGCGCATGGGATAACCGGTAGGGGAAATGGTGTTGACCTCGATGTCCTCTTCGTTGGCCTTGAAATATTCCTGTTGCACCTGCTCCGGCAGGCCGCATTCCTTGGCTACGGTGAAGCGGGTTGCCACTTGCACGGCTGCCGCCCCGTTCTCCATGAACGACACTGCATCACTGCCGGTGAAGATGCCGCCCGCGGCGACCAAAGGGATATCCAGCTTCTCTTGTACCAGATAGGCGTGGATTTCACTGACGATGGTTTGAAGGTTGTACTTCTTCCAGTCGTCTATGCTGAAACCCAAATGGCCGCCCGCCAGGGGGCCTTCGATGATGATGAAATCCGGTAGCCGGTTGAGCTTGGCGTTCTTGCGCAGGAACAGTTGCAGGGCGCGCAGCGACGAAACGATGATGCCCAACTTTGCATCGCGGAAGCGGGAATTTTCCTCCATCAGCGCAAAGGAACCGAGATGCAAGCCGGCGGACAGGGTGATGCCGTCGATACCGGCATCAAGCGCCGCATTGAGGCGCACCTTCAAGGTGTCCTTGGGGCCGTTCATGGTGAGCTTCTCCATGCAATTGATGAAGATCATGCCTTCACCCTGCTTGGCTTCCATGGTCCGCCCCACGTGCATCCGCGTCGCCTCTTCAAGCTGTCCAAGGTCGAACTGGACGGCTGATTTATCGGTATTGGCGACGTTGTACTTGTACTGCTTGAGCTTCTGTTTGACGAAATGCGTATTGAAACGCCGGTCGGCCACGGTCGGCACCATGGCATCGGAAATGTGCCCGACCCCACCCAAGCGCGCAGCCTCCAAGGCCAATTCCGCTGTGGAAATGTCCACCCCCATACCACCGATCATGATGGGCACCACTTCCCGCTTACCGAATTTCAAGCGGAAATCATCCACGCACTTCATTGCATCCTTTCGGCCCTTTTTGGGGCAATCGGGGACCGGCCCCGGCAAAAGGCGTAATGATAGCTGATCCTGCCCTTTTCTCGGCTGCTACAAGCCGTTTTCTCTTGCAAATCAGCGCTCAATCTTCCAACACATAGGTGCCTGGCGCATCGGCCAAGACGGTATAGCCTTTTTTGATCAAAGCGGGTGGCTCACCGAGAGGACCCGACATTGGTTTCAGCCAAGCCATCCAATCTTCCCACCAGGATCCGGCATGGTGCTTTGCCTTGGTCCGCCACATTTCCGCATCGTGGTGCCGTTCCGCACTACCCACCCAGTATTCCCGTTTCGGCGGGGTAACAACTGGATTGACAATCCCGAGGATGTGACCGGAAGAGGACAGCACGAACCGTTTATCCCCGGCAACAAAGTTATTGATGCGGAACGCCTGGCGCCAGGGTGCAATATGGTCGTCCTCGGCGGACACCGAATAGACAGGCTGGACGATCTGCTCAAGATCGATAGGCTGCCCCGCGATGGTTAATGCATCCTTCTTGATCAGATTGTTTTCCAGATAAAACTCCCGCAAATACCAGGAATGCATGGCTGCCGGCATCCGGGTGGTATCCATATTCCAATACAGGACATCAAAGGAAGGCGGTTTTTCGCCATAGAGATACCCGTGCACCACGTAATGCCAGATCAGACTGTTGGAACGCAGCAGACGGAACGCCGAGGCCATTTCTTTTCCGTCCAAATATCCCTTCTCATCCATGGACTTGGTCAACCAGTCCACCGTACTTTCATTGAGAAAGACTTCGATATCCCCGGGTTTGTGATAATCCACCAAGGTGGTAAAGAAGGTTGCACTGGCCACAGGCATCTTCTCCTTGCCGTAGTGCCGATTGGCCCAGGCCATGTAGGTCGCCAACGCCGCTCCGCCGATGCAATAGCCCACGGCGTTAACCTGGGGGCTGCCGGAAATATCCCGTGCCGCCTTGAAGGCCTTGTCCAGGCCTTCCGTCAAATAAGCGTCGAAACCCACGTCCCGCATTTCCGCGCCGGGGTTTTTCCAGCTGATGATGTAAACATCGAGACCTTGATCCAGAAGAAACTTGATCATGCTCTTCCGGGCATTCAAATCGAGGATGTAGAACTTGTTGATCCAGGGCACGACGATAACGACGGGCACGGCGTGAACCTTGGCGGCGGTAGGCGTGTAATGGATCAGCTCCATCAGGCGGTTGCGGAAAACCACCTTGCCCGGTGTTGTCGCAAGGTTTTCGCCCACCCGGAAATCGTCGGTGTTCGTCATCCTCACCGTACCGGCCTTCATGTCCTCCATAAAATTTGCCATGCCCTTGGCCAAGGTTTCGCCCTTGGAATCGATAGCCATACGCATCGCCACCGGATTGGTCAGCAGGAAGTTGGTTGGCGCCATGGCATTGAGCCATTTCCGCCACCAGAAAGCGGCGCGGCGCCTGTCCTTGGACGACATCCCCGGCGTATCGTAGAGCATGTCCTGGATGTGGTGGGTCAGGGTGAGATACCACTCCTTGGCGATATCCCAGGAAGGTGAATCGGTCCATATAGGATCGGCAAAACGGGTATCGTCAGGATTGGGTGCAACCACGTCCTTGCTTGGCATCCCCAGCGCCCGATGCCACGAGTGCATTTGCAGTTCCCACGATTTCTGTGCCAGATTGGCCAGCGCCTCGGCCAGCTCCTGGGGATGGGACAGCCATGCCAGTTGCGCATGGGCCAGGGGTACGGCCATGCCCACCGGATCGACTTGGGCCTCGGCCATGCCATTCAAGTTCCGCATGACCTCCAGGGGGTTAATCAACGGCGTTCCGTTCCCATTAGTTTTCTTAGTCATCAAGGCACTCCCACTGCAATTGGATCCATTCATAATCTTACCCTTGGCAGGGTTTTAAGTATGGACCTAGAATGGCCCATAACCCCTACCCGTTCCATGGAAAGGAAACATAGCTATGTTCAAACATATTCTCGTACCAACCGATGGGTCGCAACTTTCTACGGACACGGTTAAACGTGCTATCGGCTTCGCTCAGGAAGCAAAGGCCAAGATCACTTTTTTTTACGCAAAGCCCGACTATCCAATCGCGTTGTATGGCGAAGGCGCCCTCATTGATCCAACCACACCGGATCAGTTCGCCGAAATGGCTGAAAAACAAAGCAAGGAGATTCTGGAGGCTTGCGAAGTGTTGGCTAAGGGTGCCGGCGTAGCCTGTGACTCCGTTACCGAAACCAGCGACATCCCTTGGGAAGCCATCGTCAAAGCGGCAGGTAAGACGGAATGCGACCTGATCTTCATGGCATCCCATGGTCGCCGTGGTTTGTCTGGATTTGTGCTGGGATCAGAAACCCAGCGGGTCCTGACCCATTCCAAAATTCCGGTACTCGTTTACCGGTAATGCTGTTTGGAGGCTCCGGCGTTTGCCAGAGCCTCCCCTACTCTCAAGGGGAAGGTGCAACGTTCCTACTGGTGTGCCTTCTTGGCATCTTCATCGGCATGCTTGCGCACGTAGTGGTAAATGAAACCACCCATCGCTATCACGAAGCCTATCGTAAATAGGCTCAATAGGCCGATATCACTACCGAACAGGATTTGCAATGCCATGGGACTCCCTCCTCATTGCTGGTTGCGAATGTCGGCGGGAGCAGCCACCCCGCCGATTACCGTAACCCCTGCTGCCGGCAATACAACGTTGCCCAGCAGGCGCCACGATCCAGTGTCGTCTTCCACAGTCACGATCCAGTGGCCCGCCGTGGGCAGACGATAGTCTCCGCTATAAACCCCCTCGCCCTTCTTGGCGAGCCTCAGGGTTTGGTCCATGCCGGCCCGGGTCGGATGGGCCAGGGTCAAATTGATGATCGCCGGCAAATTGTAGTTTTTGTCCTTGGCGGCAAGCTTGGCTGAAATCGCGTGCTCACTGAGAGTCAACCCCACTTCCAGGCCCAGTTTTTGAGCCTTCTCGCTCATGGCGATTGTCTGGTTAGCTGACAGACCCTGTTTGTAGTAATCCTCGACCACCAAGCCATCCGCGCTGGACAAGGCGTACCACGCCGAGATAAAGGAGGCCACCACCACCATGAAAGGGCCGGACATCAAGATCCATGGCCAGGGCTGGCGATACCAAGGACCGGTGTCTTTCACAGCGGCATTCAATATAGATGTATTCATGGCTGGATAAAAGTCGTCTTCTCATGCACGGATATGTTCCCATCCGACAGGGATTTCACATCCAGATAAATGGGGTTGGAGCCTTGTTTCCCTGTGCCGGCAGGGACACGCACTTGTATCGTAACAGCCACGGTGGTTGCCGGCGCGACATCCACCTCGCCGGGCCCTTGCAATTTGATGCCATCCAAACCTTCAACTGCGACGGAGTAGCGCTGAGCTTTTTCGGAAACATTCATGACTTGAAGACGATAGACGTTCTCCACCAAACCGTCTTCCACTTCCCGCGCCAATGCAGCCCGATCCCGTATCACGTCGACCCGAAGAGAAGGCTTTGTCGCCAAGCCCCAGATAAACGCCAGAATGATAACGAGCAGGATGCTGGTGTATATAATGACCCGGGGTCGAATCACATGACCGACGATTTCACGCCATCCCCAATGCTGCTCAACCGCACGCTCCGTTGTGTAGCGAATCAAGCCACGCGGATAGTTCATCTTGTCCATCACCTGATCGCAGGCATCTATACAGGCCGCGCAACCGATGCATTCGTATTGCAAGCCTTTGCGAATATCGATCCCGGTGGGGCAAACCACAACGCAGAGTTCGCAATCCACGCAATCCCCCATGCCTTGGGCTTTGTAATCCACCTTCTTGGAACGTGGGCCACGGGGTTCTCCGCGCTCGGCATCGTAAGTAATCACCAGCGTGTCGGGATCGAACATCACGCCCTGGAAGCGCGCATAAGGACACATGTATTTGCATACCTGTTCGCGCATGTGCCCTGCCATCAGATAGGTGAAGGCACCATAAAACAATATCCAGAAAATTTCCCAAGGGCCGAGATTCAATTTCAAGGTCTCGGCCAACAGCGTTTTTATGGGGGTGAAATAGCCCACCAAGGTGATGCCCGTCCATAAGGACAGCAGAATCCACGAAGCGTACTTGCCAAATTTCCGACCAAATTTTTCGCCGCTGAATTCCGCCTGATCCAGCCTCATCCGAGCATTGCGGTCGCCTTCAAAAAAGCGTTCCAGCCAAATGAATATCTCGGTGTAAACGGTTTGCGGACAAGCGTAGCCACACCAGAGTCGACCGCCGATAGTTGTGAATAGGAACAGGGAATAGGCGCAGATAATCAGCAAAATCGCCAGGAAAAATACATCCTGGGGCCAAAAAACCAAGCCGAAGATATAGAACTTGCGCTCAACCAAATCGAACAGTACGGCTTGCCGTCCATTCCAAGGCAGCCAGCATGTCCCGTAAAACACCAACTGCGTTACCCACACCGCGATCCAGCGCCAAGTGGCAAACAATCCACTGACAGCCCGCGGATAGATTTTTTTCTTGACCTCGTAAAGGGAGTCTTCGACGACTTCAGGAGTGGGGGCTGCTTGAGTAGGGGGCTGGACGCTCATATAAGAAAACTCTAATTATGTGGATTCAAAAAAACTCCCCGAAGTTTACTCGGGGAGTTTTGATACCACTTATTTTTTCTCTACAGCAGAAGCATCAGCGGTTTTGGCTTCGTTGCTGAGGCCATAAACGTAGGCGGCCAGCAGATGCACCTTGGATTCACCAAGGAAATCACCCCAAGCGGGCATGCGGTTCTGCCGCCCTTTGGTGATGGTTTCGATGATGGTGTCTTCGGAACTACCGTACAACCAGACTTTGTCGCTCAGATTGGGGGCCACGCCCACATTACCCTTGCCTTCGGGGCCGTGGCACGCAGCACAAGCCTGGGCGAACAATTCCTTGCCACGCTGAGCGCGTAGGGAATCGGAAGCCAATCCTGACAAAGAACGAACGAAGTTGGCCAAATCCTTAATCTGATCGGCGTTCAGGTCAGACTTCAGACCCTTGGCCGGCATCATCGCATCACGTCCTTTGAGGATGGTTTCCTTGATCGCTTCAGGAGAGCCGCCCCACAACCAATCCGAGTCGGTCAGGTTGGGGAAGCCTTTGGCACCCTTGGCATCCGCGCCGTGACACTGGGCACAGTAGGTCAGGAACAGGCGCTGACCGGCTTCCTTGGCCTTGGGATCGGCGGCAACGGCAGCCACATCCATCTTCAACTGCGGGCCATAGGCCTGCTCGAATTGGGCATCGGCGACAGCCTTTTCCTTGTCGTACTGGCCACGCATGGTCCAGCCGTAGCTACCTGCATTATTGCCGAGGCCCGGGTAGAGGGCTAAATACACCAGCGCAAAAATGATGGTCAGGTAGAACATCCAGCGCCACCAGTTGGGCAAAGGATTGCTGTACTCCTCCAAGGTTTCATCCCACACATGGCCCGTCGTCTGGCCAGCGGCATGCTTGGCGGTGCTCTGTATCCAGAGGAACAGGCCGCAACCCAAGATGCTCAACAGCACAACCCCGGCCACCCACAGGTTCCAGAAGCTGCTCACAAAGTCGCTTGTATTATTGAAGTCCATTTGAATTCCCTCACTAGCCTGCGTTGCCTGCTTTACCGTTGCCCATTTGGGGCTCATCGTCATCGAAAGGCAGCATGGCCGCCTCGTCGAAAGCCTGCTTACGATGGCTGGAATAGGCCCACCAGATGATGCCGACGAACACGATGAACGTCACTACGGTAAAGATGGAACGCAGGTCGTTGATATCCATGATTAGCGAGCCTGCTTGAGGGCAGTACCAAGACCTTGGAGGTAGGCGATTACGGCCTCCAGCTCGGTTTTGCCTTCGATAGCCTTCTTTGCACCGGCGATTTCCTCAGCGGTATAAGGCACACCCACCTTGGTCAGCGCGGTCATCTTCGCTTCGATGTAGTCATCCTTGAGGGGACGATCCAGCCAGTAGTAAGCAGGCATGTTGGACTCGGGCACCACATCCCGCGGATTCAGCAGATGGGTGCGATGCCACAGATCGGAATAACGACCGCCCACACGCGCCAGATCGGGACCGGTACGCTTGGAACCCCACTGGAAGGGATGGTCATAGACGAATTCACCGGCGACGGAATAATGGCCGTAACGTTCCGTTTCCGCGCGGAAGGGGCGAATCATCTGGGAGTGGCAGTTGTAGCAGCCTTCCCGGATATAGATGTCGCGACCAGCCAGGCGCAGGGGATCGTAGGGCTTCACCAACTCATTCAACGGCGTAGTGGTGGACTTTTGGAAGAACAGGGGCACGATCTCGACCAAACCTGCGACGCTGACCAGCAGCACCGTCAGGATGATCAGGATGCCCAAGTTCTTTTCAATTTTCTCATGGGTCAACATGATGGCAATCTCCTTGATCAGTGAGCGGGTTCAAGCACGGGGGCATTCACAGCCTTGCCACCGGCAATGGTCAGGAACATGTTGTAAGTCATGATCAACATGCCGCTCAGGAACAGGACGCCACCCAGGAGACGGATCGTCCAGAAGGGATACGAAGCCTTCACGCCTTCAACGAAGGAGTAGGTCAGCGTGCCATCCGGGTTGGTAGCCCGCCACATCAACCCCTGCATCACGCCGGCAATCCACATGGAGGCGATATAGAGCACGATACCGATGGTGGCGATCCAGAAATGGGTGGTGATCAGCTTGGTGGAAGCCATCTCTGTCTTGCCGAAGACGCGGGGCAGCAGATAATAGATGCAGCCAATGGAGATCATCGCCACCCAGCCCAAGGCGCCGGAGTGCACGTGACCCACAGTCCAGTCGGTGTAATGGGACAGGGCATTCACCGTCTTGATGGACATCATCGGGCCTTCGAAGGTGGACATACCGTAGAAGGACAGCGACGTGATCATGAACTTGAGGATCGGGTCGTCGCGCAGCTTGTGCCAAGCGCCGGACAAGGTCATGATGCCGTTGATCATGCCGCCCCAGCTAGGCGCCAGCAGGATCAGGGAGAAGATCATGCCGACGGACTGGGTCCAGTCGGGCAATGCGGTGTAGTGCAGATGATGGGGGCCGGCCCACATATACGTGAAGATCAGGGCCCAGAAGTGCACCACGGACAGCCGATAGGAATACACTGGCCGGCCAGCTTGCTTGGGCACGAAGTAGTACATCATGCCGAGGAAGCCTGCGGTCAGGAAGAACCCCACCGCATTGTGGCCGTACCACCATTGCACCATGGCATCCTGCACACCGGCATAGGCGGAGTAGGACTTCATGGGGAACAGGGAAACGGGGATTTCGGCGCTATTGACGATGTGCAACAAAGCCACCGTCAGGATGAAGCCGCCGAAGAACCAGTTCGCCACATAGATGTGGGGCGTCTTCCGTTTGAAGATGGTGCCAAAAAACACCACCGCGTAGGAAACCCACACGACTGCGATCAACAAATCGATAGGCCATTCCAGTTCGGCGTATTCCTTGCCGCTAGTAAAACCCAAGGGCAGGGTGACTGCAGCCAAAACGATGATGAGCTGCCAGCCCCAAAACGTGAATTGCGCCAGGGCAGGCGCAAACAAGGTAGCGTGACAGGTGCGCTGCACAGTGTAGTAGGACGTTGCGAACAACGCACAGCCCCCGAACGCGAAAATCACTGCGTTGGTGTGGAGGGGACGAAGACGGCCATAACTCAACCATTCGACCACATTCAGTTCGGGCCAGACCAGCTGTGCGGCGATGATGACGCCAACCAGCATACCGACGACCCCCCAAATGACGGTCATCACGGAGAACTGGCGCACGACTTTGTAGTTATAAGTCGCTTGCGATTGCATGATGGGAGCACCTCTCGAGAAACAAAAAAACGATCACCAACAGACGATGAAAGATAGGAATCGCCTATTAGTCCAATAGGGTGAAGGATACACCGAGGAGGGGCGTTTTTCTTGACTCAGGTCAATGATCCGAGCCCTCTGGGCTGCAGAGTTCCAAAATGCAACAACTACTTACAGCCACCTGACATCCCGATTTCAAGGCAAAAAAAAGGGTGCGCATTGCGCACCCCCAACCCCAACAGAGAGACTTTGAATACGCCGCCGGTGTCCATCATTTACCGGCCTGAAACGCATTCGACTGGGGTGAATTATGAAGAAGCCCGCAAAACCTGCTTTGACCTAGATCAAGTCGGATCGATTTCCGACGAAAGCCCCTTTTCCCTGGGCGACGGAGGCGCAAGGCGTGCGGATGAATTGCCAGGATTTTCAATCTTGTCCGTACTGTCGTCGTCCATAAGAATGCGATACCCGGGGCCCTCCAGGTCATCGAACTGGCCGCTGCGCAAGCACCACCAGAAAATCGCGGCGATGACAAACACGAGGACTAAGGACATGGGGATGAGAAGGTACAGAATTTCCATTGGCGAATTCCGGCAGCGGGCAGCCGCAGAGCTTAGACCTTTTGTAGGCGTAAGGCATTCAAGACCACGAACAAAGAGCTTGCAGACATGCCTATCCCTGCCATCCACGGCGTTATCCAGCCGGCCATAGCGATAGGAATGGCAAGAAAGTTATAGGCGAAAGCCCACACCAGGTTTTGACGGACGATTGCCATGGTTTTGCGGGCAATGACAATCCCCGCCGCCAGCACATTGATGTCATCCCCCAGTAAAACGGCATCCGCCTGCGCCCGTGCCAGATCCGTCCCGCCTCCCATGGCGACGGAAACCTGGGCTTGCGCCAGGACCGGCGCATCGTTGACGCCGTCCCCAACCATTGCCACAACCTTCCCCGCCTGTTGCAGGCGGCTTAGTTCGCGATGCTTTGCTTCCGGCGCCAGGCCGCCCATTACCTTTTGAATACCCAACTGCGCCGCCACCTTGGCAGCCGATTCCTGCGTGTCCCCGCTCATGATGGCGGTTTCAATACCCAACGCCTCGATCGCACGAACCATCTGGCTTGCGGCCGGGCGGATCGCATCCTCCAGAAGGAAGAAACCCAACCACCCCTGGTCTCCGCCCAGCGCCACCAGGATGGCGCCTGCCCCCCGCAACTGCGTCAGCTCCTCGGATAAGGGTTGACCATGGAGGGCTGCGACGAAAGCGGTGCTCCCCAAGCGCAGCCGATGTCCTTCTACTAACGCCTCAATGCCATGCCCCGTCACAGCCCGCAGTTCAGTTACTTTCCGCAAGCCGATTACCCCCCGAAGCCTTGCGGCATTCTGCAAGGCCATCGCCAAGGGATGTTCCGACGCTTGCTCCATCGCGACTGCCAGGGCCAATATGTCGTCCTCGCTATACCCCGAATGCGGGAAGATGCTTTGCACGCAAGGACGACCATAAGTCAGGGTTCCGGTTTTATCGAACACCACCACGTCCGCCCGCGCCAGCGTCTCCACGGTGTGCCCCCGGGCCACCAGCAATCCCCTGGCAGCCAACGCCCCGGTCGCCACGGTCAAGGCGGCAGGTGTCGCCAGGGAAAGCGCACAAGGACAACTCACCACCAGTACGGCGATGAACACCAACAAGGCACGCCCGGGATCGACGAAATACCAGACGGCAGCAGCGAGTACTGCCAACCCAAGCAAGGCCACGATGAAGCCCGCCGCGATACGGTCGGCGGATTGGACCATCTGCGGCTTTTCCGTGGCTGCTCGTTCCATCAGGCGTTGTATGGCGGCCATACGGGTCTGTTCGCCCACGCGCTCAACCTTGACCATCAAGGGCCCGGAGGTATTGAGGCTGCCGCCGATAACACCATCGCCCAGTCCCTTCGGCAGAGGCAGGCTTTCTCCCGTCAGCAGGGACTCATCTACGGCACTGTCTCCACTCAATACCCTGCCATCCGCCGGCATCACCTCTCCCGGCTTCACCAGCACGATATCCCCGGGTACCAGATCGGCCACCACCACTTGCTCGCCTTCCAAGCCAGGATAGGCGTTCAGGCGAAAAGCAAAAGCCGGCATGGCCTTGGATAGTGACTCGACACCGCGGACGGCCCGCTGCCGCGCCATCATTTCCAGATAGCGGCCGGAAAGGAGGAAGAAAACGAACATGGTGACGGAGTCGAAATACACTTCGCCCTTTCCGGTCACTGTCGCCCCAAGGCTGGCCAGGAACGCAGCCCCCACCCCCAGCGCCACAGGGACGTCCATCCCCAACCGACGCAGGCGCAGATCCCTGAAGGCGCTGGAAAAGAACGGCGCCGCCGAATAAAGAACCACCGGCAAGGTCAACAGCAGGCTGGCCCAGCGCATCAGTTGCTCGATATCCGGAGTCATGGTGCCGTCGTCGGCCAGATACACCGGGATGGCGTACATCATCACCTGCATCATGCCAAAGCCGGCCACAAACAGGCGCCAAAGCGCGGCCTTGCGCTCTTTTCTGGCCAATTGCTCTAACTTCCCCGCATCGTAGGGATGGGCGTGATAACCGATGGCTGCAATCGCCTCCAAAATCGCGGAAAGGCGCGTTACTTGGCTATCCCAGCGAACCCGGGCACGCCGGGTGGCGTAGTTAATTTCCACGGCCGTCACGCCAGGCTGTCGGGCGATATGGGATTCATTGAGCCAGACGCAGGCGGCGCAGGTGATTCCTTCCAGGATGAGGGACGCCTCTGCCTCATGCTCCCCCACCGGCCGGACAAAACTCTTCTGCACCTCGGGGTGATCGAACAAACCCAGATCCTGAAGGTCCGTCGGCAAGGCCTCACGGGGGCTTTCGGGCATCGCGTCGCGGTGGCGGTAATAGTCGGCATGGCCGCCCGCCACAATAGCCTGGGCCACGGCCTGGCAACCTGTGCAGCACATCTCCCGCACCTGTCCGCCAATCTCGACCGGGAATCTCATCCCCTCGGGGATCGGCAGGCCGCAGTGATAGCAGTCGTGGGAAGTCTCCATACCCCGCCATTCCAATAACACATTGAAGCAAAAGGGCCTGCACTGAGGCAGGCCCGAAATTTTTGGTGCTGCTGACCGGAATCGAATTTAGAGGAAAATCCCTCTCCATTGAGCCACAAATTCCGGAGGCACTTAAAAAATTACCCGTTTCTTTACCCACATTACTATGTGTTGAATAGTAATGTGGGCTAGACCAAATATTCAGCTTAAGATTGTACTTGTTGTTTGTATTCGGCCACATTTTTTAACACCATGGGTTTTCTGGACACCCAGTTCTCGCCCGGCCGGTCTTGTTCAAACAGACTCCTTATTGAGGGCAAGAAAGCCGCACCAATAGCCCTTCCTGTGTATTCCGATCACATTAGCCACCTATTTCAGTTGACGTTGGCCGATAAGCTGGCGACAGTTAAATGTGTGACTGTATCTTCCGTGCCCACTACTGCCGATCGAGCCATCTGAGGTTCAAGGGCAGGTAGTAACAGCAAGGAGCAGTCGCCCGACGTGGTTAATTAGGGACAACAGTTCGGCCAATCCGGTCGTTGCGGGTTGAGGAAACGAACGGCTGCTCACGGTCAGTTGTGCGGGCAACTCAATGTCAGCAGGGCACTGCAATCGACCCATTCGACCACGCATTGATCCGTCTCACTGCTGCAGCTAGGCAAAGCTGGCTTGAGCATGTCGGTATAATGGTGTTTGCATTGCTGGCCAGACGCCCCCTTTGCGCAGGGCTCCAACGATTAATGTAATTTGTCATAGACTCGCAAAGATGACACGGAACTCTATGAATCCAACCGCCAGACGACGCCGCAAAGATGGCTTCTTAGCTACTTACGTCGTCGATGAAGACTATCTGCAAAAGCCAGACGTGGCGACTGGTCGCCCCGGCATCGTTGGAGGAAAAGACCCCGACGGCAATTCGGTACTTATCCGTGAGTGGCGTAGGAGCACCAAGGCGCCCGACAGCGAACTCGAGCAGATTTGGCGCCACGAACTGAGGCAACTACACCGCTTGGCCGGCTATCCGGGTTCCGCATCCTGCATCTCACGTCTTCACGATGCGGGGTTCGACGCCAGGGGCTTCTACCTGATCATCGCGCCTGGCCAGAGACAGCCGCTCGAGTTTATGCTTCGGAACGGCCACAGTAGCCATTGGCTGCGGCAGCCTCGTAGCACTTCGAACCGGTTGCGTGTGTGGGCCAACCTGAAACTGCTTGCGCACGGACTGGAGACGCTGCACGCGCAGGGGATGCTTCATCGCAGCATCGATGCGTGGTCAGTACTCACGGCCGGAGGATCCGAACCGGATTTCCAGCTCACTGGATTCGAGTGGACGATGCGGATCGCCAGCGTAGAAGGCATATCGAACCGAGGCACCGCCGCGGGTGCAGCCCGGACGTTCGATTCATTCTCACAGGATTGGAAGGACTTCGGCCTTCTCGCCGCTGACCTGTTGGGGGCCAAGCGTCAGCGCGTTCTCGACCCAGCGATCGCGCCCTTCGAGATCGCAGAACATTTGACACTCGAAGAGGCGCGCCTCCTTCGACTCATCGTGCAGATGAATCCCAAACAGCCGCTTGATGGAGATGCGGTCGTCACGAGGATCGATGGCGTCCTTGGTGCACTGAGGGCTGAAGCGGCCAATCGTAGGGCCAAGCTCCATCTCGCGATCCGAATCGGCCCTACAAGCCGGCTGGGCGAAGGAATCCGCAAAGCATCGGGACTCGACATCGAGATAGACGATCTCCAGGCACAGCTCCAGTTCGTCAAGGACGATCTGGCCAGTGAGCCTTTGTTGCTCTGCGTGCGGCAGCAAGATGCATCGAACGAATTTCGTCTGGTACTACGCGGCAAGCACCTCTTGTACCGCTTGCAGGAGTTCCGCGCGCCCAAGACCACGGCTCTAAGTTGGGATTTCGCCTACTGCGAAGCCGTGGATGCCAACGCGCCAGCTCCGGTGAACCTACTCGACCAACGAAGGCTGCAGCCTGAGTCGCTCGAAATCTTGGGGCTGCGTGATGCATCCGATTTGTTCCCACGCGTTCGTGGCAAGCTCATGTCCTGGGATGAAATGCGGCGTGACTTCGGGCAGATCAACGCACCACTTTCTGCCGAACAGACAGCTCACAGAGCTCTGACGCTGCTCCAACTGCTGGAAGCAGTCTATGCGGCAGCCGACGCGTACGCCGTAGAGCTACAGCCGTTGCCCAAGCACCTGCGCGAAACCGCGGAACAGGGCAACGACCGACTTTGCATCCAACTGCGATCAGATCCTGAGCGGATGGCCCTCTCTGACGCTCTGGACCTCAAATCACCGGCAGACCGATTCGTAAAGCGACTGGAAGCCGACGGACTCGGGTCCGAGGGCTGGATTCTCGCGGACGCCCGCTCGCTTGGCGAAAGAGAGTCGACAGATACCGAATGGACTTTTCGGCAGGTCATTCAACGGCAGGGGCAGCCAGACGTATTCCTATTCGACGGGCCCGATGCGATACCGTTTCTGTATGAACCCATCATGGTTCCTGCGTCGGTGGGGCGAGACGTTCAGTTCCGTCGACGTCTCAAGGCGCTTAAGGCGCTGAAGACCCATCATGAGCTACTGCAGATGATCGTGGATCCAAGACACCATGTGCTGGACAGCCACGATACGGTTGTTGAGGATGCCGCTTTCATGAAGCTAGACGAGCCGAAGCAACTGGCGCTGAAACAGCTCACTTCCACACTGCCGCTATTCCTCGTGCAGGGCCCTCCAGGAGTTGGAAAGACGAGGCTTGTACGCGATCTGGTAGCCCGGCGGTTCGCTGACGAGCCGACCTCTCGTTTGCTGCTGACTGCCCAAAGCAACGCGGCAATCGACCATCTGATGGACGAGCTGGCTGGCGTTCTGAGGGCGAACGACTCCAGCGGTCCACTCGTAGTGCGCTCCAGCAAGCGCGATGCGATTGAGGCCCCTAGCCAGTTCGACATCGGGGAACAGACACGCCGGTTGGTCAGGCGACTCGCAGCCAGTCCTCTAGCCAAGGAGATTCCGAAGAGGCTGCAATGCTCACTTTCGGATCTGGCGAAGGCAGCGGATTCCTCTCAGTCTGCCGGACGAAGGACCGCAGCAGTCGCGGGCAGAAGCGCAGAACAGTCGCTCCGAACCTTCGAAGGAGTGGTCGCACGTGCTGCTAATGTCGTATTTGCGACAACCAACTCGGGAGAGCTAGAGCGTTTAATTGACGAGCGGGGCCAGTTCGACTGGGCGATCGTCGAGGAAGCCGCTAAGGCAACGGGAAGCGAACTCGTGTCCCCTTTGCTTCTCTCGCACCGCAGACTCATGATCGGCGACCACAAGCAGCTTCCGGCGTTTGCATCCGACCAGCTCAAGCAGTTGCTCGCGCAACCCGACCGGATCTACGAAGCGATCAAGCTTGGCGAAGAGTTCGTCGGCCGGTCCCTCAGGGATGCAACGACGGAGGAACTGCTGGAGGACGTCGCGGAGGACAAGTCGCAACTACCGGTCCTTTGCTCCGAGGCACTGCGACTTCTCGCGTTCTTCGAATCGGCTATCGAAGCTGAGTTCAAGCGGCAGGCGAAAGGCAAGGGCGGGCGCCCGATCGCGCAAAAGCTGACCGCGCAGCATCGTATGCACCCCGCGATTGCAGAGCTTGTCTCCAACTGCTTTTACGGAAATCTCAAGACTGATCTGACATGTGAGAAGCGGTTCGCAGTCGAGCCAAGACCGTTCACCTCCGCAGATGAAAGCCGGCTTCCCCTGGCTCCCATCGTTGTTATCGACATGCCATACGTCCAGTCGACACCAAACCAGAAGCAAGGCGATCAGTACCCGGCTTGGCACAACCCAGCCGAAGTAAGGGCGACTATCGAGGCCTTGGGTCTGCTGAGGAGCGCCTCCCTGGACGCCACGGAAGCGCCGACACTGGCAATCTTGTCTCCGTACGGGCGACAACGCCGAGCACTGAACGAAGCCATCAGCGACGAACTGAACAAGAAGCTCAGCCACCTACAGATGTTTCGCTCACCCTCTTTCAACGGCCAGTGGTGCCACACCGTGGACTCGTTCCAGGGCAGCGAAGCAGATATAGTCGTGGTCTCGCTCGTACGCAACAACCACCACTCCTCCGTGCAAAGCGCACTCGGCTTCCTGAGCGATGCTAGGCGGATGAACGTTCTTCTGAGCCGTGCGAAATGGCAGCTCGTCCTGGTCGCAAGCACGGAGTTCCTCAAGGAAGTGATGCACGCGGTTCGTGGTACGCCGGACGAAAGTCGCATGGAGTTCCTGAGGATACTGCTCGATGGACTCGATAGCGGACAAGCCACGGGCGACGTCAAGCGCGTTCCATTCCAGACGTTGCTCGGGAGCTGCAAATGAGCGTCGTACGTGTTGCGATCCCGTTGTTAAAAGGAAAGCGCAAGTTCTTCCTTGAGAAAGGACGACCATGGAGCCTGGCCGAACACGTTCTCCTTGCGGCGTTGACGAAAAAACCGAGGACCGTTGGAGACCTCGCCGTCGCTGGCGATGTTCCACAGCGCCTTGTGCTGGAGGCACTCATTCGGTTGATGCGGGCAGGTTGGGTCACGTTGCATCAGGAGAGCAAAGGAGTTCTCTTCAGTGCAACCGCGTCCGGGCAAATCGTCGTGGGCGATGAGGAGCTTCCAAAGCTGGCCAAGAGTACAAGCCGCTGGATGCACTTCGTTATTGACAAGGTCACTGGAACGCTCTACCGAAGTCGCGAGATGCCATTTTTCGAGCAGCACGTCGTCGAGAAGCGCGCCGCTAGGGAACGACTGGTCTGGTTGAAACCGCGCGACATCGACGCATTCGATGACACGGCTGGTGTTCTCGCAACCCTTTTCGAAGACGATGAGAAGTTTCTCGGAATCGAGCCCACCGCGGAGAAGTTGGTCAATCGGTTTGCAATCGCTACGGTCCGGGGGGACAACGTCGAGGGACTGCCGCCGCGAGCGCCAGCTGAACTTTTCGAGTTAGTGAAGCGAGCAGCGAGCAATGCAGCCCCCTCCCCGATGGCCGTGAAGTCGCCGCAACACGAGCCTGGTCCACAGATTCCGTTCGCAGACAGACATGCACCACAGCCCATCGACGCAGTATTTAGGCCGGAGGACCTGATCCTTGGCGGGAAAATGCACGAAGTTGTACTCCACGAGGCGATACAGAAGGCCAAGTACAGGATCATCATCCATTCAACGTTCATCTCTGAGCAAGGGTTCGAGAAGGTGCAAGCGTCGCTCATCGCGGCCGCAAAGCGGGGCGCGATCGTCGATGTGCTGTGGGGAGAAAACGAGAACAAGACAGATGCGGTGACCACGGCGAAGACCATCGCCAAAGTTCGCACAACCATCGACACCGAAGGCCTGGGCCTGAGTATCCGCTTGCATCCTTTTTCAACGAGGTCACACGCGAAGATCCTCGTATGCGACGATGGTAAATTGGGGCGCCTCTCCGCGACCGTCGGCTCCTGCAACTGGCTTTCGTCTGGCTTTCAAAACTACGAGGCATCCATTCGATTCAGTGATCCCGGCGTTGTTGGAGCCGTTATCGAGCAAATCGCCGACCTGACACGTGGCAGTGATCGCCACTGGACGGAGCTGACGAGCGAGATGGCCAGACTCGCTTCAGACGCTCGCCTTCAGAAGCCACCAGCAGGTGAAAAAGCGAAGGTAACGCTGGTGCTTGGCCCGCAGCACGCCCAATTCGCACGCACTGCCCGAGACGCGGCTCGTCGCCGAATGTTCGTGACAAGCCATCGGATCGGCCCAGCCGCCCGCCCCTCTGTGATTTTGCCCGCCATCACCGCCGTACATGAGCACGGCATTGAGGCGCGGGTGTTCTACGGGGTGGCGAGTGAACTGTCGGCTGGAGCATCGACTTCGTCCAATGGTCATCCGGTGCCTTCAGTGCAGCCGATTCTCTCACCCAAGCTGCACGCCAAGATTCTGGCCTGGGATGATGACGACGTCCTGATAAGCAGCCATAATTGGCTTTCTGCCGACCCGGGTGAGTCGAACGTTCAGCGAGAGATCGGACTTATGGTGAACTCGAAAGGAATCGCCAAAGCGGTCATCGATAACTTCGATGCTGCCAGGGGCGATGGTGGCCTAGCTGCAAAGCCGGATGAAGCGTAAGGACTGAACTCAGCAATGTACAAGTATGGAGTTTTTCAAGGTGGTGGCGTCAAAGGCATCGCACTCGTCGGCGCTCTGCAAGTCGCTGAGAGCCGCGGCGTTTCGTTCGAGGGGGTGGGCGGGACATCTGCTGGCGCAATTGTTGCGGCGCTTTACGCGGCCGGCTACACCTCTGCTGAGATGCGTTTGATCTTAGAAGGGGTCCAGTTCGATTCGTTGCTCGATCGCGCAAGTTTGGTCCGCCTCGCCTTGGCAAAACGGCTAGGCCTCTACCGGGGAAAGCTGTTCCAAGATTGGATTCACAAGCACCTTGCAAAGAAAGGGGTCCATCTTCTCAAGGATTGCCCCAAGCACCTTCGTATTGTTGCGACCAATCTCACCGAACGGACTATTGTCGTTTTGGATGCCGAGAGCTATCCCAATTTGGAGGTAGCGGAGGCAGTCCGGATGTCGATGAGCATCCCGTTCGTTTTTGAGCCGGTGCAATCAGGCCGGAACCTGATGGTTGACGGTGGCGTTCTGAGCAACTTTCCGCTCTCTTTGTTCGATGGGAATGAAACGCTTGGCTTCAGACTTCATTCTAGGTCCGCATCGCTTCCGTTTGCTCCTGAGGGCTACCGAGAATACCTGCTGGCCATAATGGGCGCCATGCTGGATGGGCGCGACAATTACGACGTACAGACAAAGAAGTTGGCAGGGTTGATCGAGATTGACCCTGGACGTTTCTCCAGTACGCAGTTCAAGTTGAACGACAGCGAGAAAGCAGACCTCTACGAACGCGGTGTTTCGGCTGCCAGCAGGTTCTTCATCGACCCCGTCAATACGGACCGCTCGCAGCAACTCACCGTGCACGGTGCCGGATCCGCCATCGGCCTTAAGACCCCTGCAGAAATCGATGACGAAACTGAGATACGATTCTCAATCTCCTCACTTGTTCGCATCGAGGTGGATGGTCAGTTTCTGCTGACCGAGGGAAATCGCATTGACCAGTTTCAACCTGTTGGCGGTGTTCTCAAGGCATTCAGCACTGCGCACGCGAAGCTTGGCAACCTGGGGGTGAAGGCCGACAGCAAGATTCCGATCGATCAGGACAGCAGGGACGATCTTCGGGTTTTCGTTCCACGGCGGTCTATCGAGGCATTCGTTCAGTGGTACCTCGAGGGCCGCGGCCGGGAAACCTCCCCTTGGCGAGAGTTCAACGAAGAGCTCATTGAAACGGGAGTGCTGAGTTCTGATAACTTTCGATCCCCCGCTTTCGACTACATTGGACGCCGAGTCGAGGGCATTCGTTGGACAAACTACTTTCAGTGTTTTGAAGTGCTGATTGCCGAAGTGTTTACCTTGGTACCAACCCTCAAGCAGATCGAGGAGTTGAAAGCGCTGCGCGACCGCAATGACAGGCCCGGCTTCATGTGGGCAAGCCCAGCGCTGATCCGCGCCCTCGGATACGACGCGGCCACACAGCGACAGTTGACAAGGATCTCCGACCATTCGCCCTGGATACTGGACGCAGGCATCGGTTGATACGCCGGTGGTCCGGCGGCGCTTGCCCGGATCTGTGTCACCCGGGCGAACCATCGGCAGTCGTGGTCGCCCCAGGAGGTAAGCGGGCAAGTTTGATCACCCTCCCGAGGGACGCAGCTCTGAATTCGAGCAACAGATGGTCCAACAACCGCCGTTCGCCGGTCACCTCTTCGCCGATAGACCTGACATCGCCAACGTCAGCAACCGGTTGCATAGCCGTCATTCAGTCCTGAGCGGTGATTGGCTGCAATGGGCACGGAGCCGAGGCAACCCAAATTTCGAAGCTTTCATCCTCAGTCTGAGAATGGCAATGGCCGGTCTGTACTCAGAACCGGCCATACTTCGTTAAGGTTACCACCGGCTGCTTAGGCCGAGTTGTACGCGTAGGCTGTCCGGCAGGTATACAACCATCCAATAGCTGGTCTGCGATGGTAGGCAGGACCAGAAGGCCGGCAGCCTCTACCGACACACTGAGCAACCGTAACCAGCACCCTCCTCGATCAAAAAGCTGCCGCGCCGATTAATACAGTGCCAATTCGTTTAGTGCATTACATCTGCCCGAGTCGGCGTAAAACCCGATAACTGATCCAACACCTTCTCCACCGCCTCGTACAACTCGGGCGAGCCTCGGCCAATCGCCCGTAACAAAGTTTGTCCCGTTGAATCCAGGTATCCTGGCGTTAGCCTCAAGAGTATCCTGAAAATCCTTTAGCAAGGTCTGCTCATATTCAGTCATGACCACTCCTATTATCTTCTTGGGTTAATTATGTTGATCGACCCGGAACAACTCGAATACTCTTGAAAAGAGAGAAATTTCAGTGCTTATCCGGATTTTATTGGAGAAATACGCAGCAGCGTCTGATACCGCCAAGGCTGTCCTTTGCATCTCTTGCACCCATCAATAACCAACATTTTCGAACAAATCGCTTCAACAACAAGTGCATATCAAGTGCCTGTAAAACGGGCTTAATTCTGGAGTAAACGGCACTCCGGCCAAAAAACGCAATCCTGGCAAATCCAGATCGACCGGGCACACCGGGGTTCAATCAGCCCCGCAAGCAACGCCTCACGACGCAAGGCCAAAGCCACCACATCCGCAGGTGCCATTAGATCCACACGATACCAACCTGCTTTACGCCCACTGGGGCGTTCCACCAATACATAGGCGTACTCGGCTACCCGCTCCCCGGTTTGTGCCTGCACAGCGACCCGCTGTGCCGATAACTCGATGACATCAGACGGATAGGCACGGTGGCTTCGCCGAGTCTTCAACTCCACCAGGATGAGCGGGCCCGTTCCGACGCGATACGCCCGGTCGAGCTTTGCCGTGAGCGTGATTGATCCTCGGGACCGGAACACACGCTCCGCATAGATTAGCCGGGCCGTCTTCAATTCGGGCGGCAGGGCACCAGCCGCCCAACGCCATCGGAAGCTCCACAGCCCAATCAATACCGCAGCAATGATCAAGATTCCCGATTCATCGACCATCGCCACGCTCCCGAGACCGCGAGAAGGCCCATCGGCCAATCGTCTGCAAGGCGACCCATAGCCCCCGCCCTCCCCCAACACCCCATAGATACAGGAGGGTGGCAATACGGCGGCCTATCTCTGGCTGCGGGTGGCCGTCCCGATAAAACCTGAGGTGAGCGCTTAAGCCGCGCCACATTGCCTGCCGCTGCACCCTAGTTCGGCCCAGGCCATGCTGATGCTCGAACACCATCAGCCTTTCGCAAACGCCCATCTGCACCAATGCTGACGCACTGATCCGATTGGGTGCTGAAGGACGGCTTTGTTGTTTTTTCATGGTTTCATTCCTCCAGCCCCGGCCGAAAAAGATCGTTGGTAACCTCGCCGCTGCCCATTTGGGCTTCGTTCGGTAAAACCTGACCGCCAGTGGCGGCAAACAAACCGCTCTGCACCAGCAAGCCGTCGTAAGCCAGCACCCGCAGGCGGTTGACCCGCTTGGTACCTTTGTGAAACTGGATCAGGTCGTCGTACAGGCGTGGATGGTCGGCCCGGGCCAATTCGAAGACCAGCCGGATCGGTGTCATCTTGTTATCACCGGTGGTCACTGGCTTTCTCCTTGGGCATACCCCTGCCCCACCACCATCATGCTGCGCGCGTAGTTCTGTCCGGCCAGTTGGAAACCTCGCACATTGGCAAACATCGGTTCCTTCACCTCGTGGATGCGGTGTTTCGGGAACGCCGCCTTCACCGCCTTGCGGAACAGGAATGCCCCGCCGCCGACCAAGATGATGTTCTGCAAACTGTGCGGCGCCTCAATCCACTCCTTCATCGTCGAAACAGCCTGCTCGGCCACAGTTTCGGCTAAAGGCAGCAAACGTTTGATGTCGTAAGGCTTCTGGAAGATCACCGGCTGCTTGCCGGTGCGCAAGGCAAAGTCAATGGCGTCGTAGTCCCGATAGGGCGAGCCGATGTCCTTGGTGATTTCGGCTGCCAAAAGCCGCAGGACATCGGACATACCGCGGTTGAAGGAATAGCTCTGCTTTTGCACTAGGCGCATGCCCCGGGCCACCAGCCAGTCGAAGGTCCGGGAACCGGGGTCGATAATCAGGCTTTGCTCGTGGCTGATGCTCGCCATCTTCTGATGCTCGGCGGCGTAGTGCACCAGCGCCCCCTGGGGCTGGGCTACAGCCATGGCTTTGGCTACCGTCACAGCCTTGCCGCCGCCGATGTCGTGACGGCCCGTCATGATTTTTTCCAGGGCGGTTTTCTTGACCGCGAATAAGGCCACTGGCAGTCCTACCACCAGCAGGTCGATATGGCCCACTTTCATCATGCTCAGGGCGCCGCGTAGCAGGGCCATGTATTCCGGGGTTTCGGTATATTCATCGTGTAGTTGCTTGGCGCGGAAGGTGTCGGCGGCAAGGCTCACGTCCGGCCCGACTTCGTAGTACAGGGGGCCGATGGGGATGCAGACGGTTTTTTTGCGCTCGCTGGCAGGCCAGGACGAGGAAGCGTCACTGGAAGGGTAGGCCACCGAGGGAAAACTGGCGCAGCGGATGTCGGTGCCGGCAGCAGCTGTGACGAACTTGGTGTTACCGGATCCGACATCCACTGCTCTGACAATCAATTCCATGGTCAAGACTCCTAAACAAGGGGGTAAGGTCGATCAGCATCGACAGGCCGATGTGATCCCGCCACGCACAATTCCCACTCTTTGCACCAGATTTCGGCGTCGGGGCCTCCGATGTCAGCCAGGTGACGGTATGTCGTCATTGCCCTGATGCTGGAAAACGAGATACCAAGCGGGAGCTGTGCGTGTGTCACTACGCTCCCACTCAAATGTCGACCGTCAAGGGCATATACCGACGAAAGTCATCGCTGCGTCGAACATCCCGCGCACCGGGCAAAACTCCGGACCGGAACCAGAGGCAGCTATTTCTCCCGTCAAGCCCGCTTGCTGCCTCGTTTCCAGCCGTTTCGGGACAATAAATGCCCCTTATCACACACTCCCGCTCCTGCAAGCGCCATCCGTCATCGCCGGCAATATCCACCATTTTCGGCACCATCCCCTTGACCGCCCTACCCCATTTGGCGTCCACTACGCATTCCCGAGGGCCGCCCTGGCCCGCTCCGTTTGGAGCAAAGGCGTTGCAGTCGTTACCTGCCCTTCAAGCACTGGCCTCGAACCGGTGCAGCCGCTGTCCTAGAGGCAGTGGTTGGTGGTTGTTCCCGTAGTGTCTGGGCCTGTGGCTTGACCGACGTTCTGCGTCGGACGCTCCCTGAAGCGTGCCATGGCCTGCGAATCCTGGATCGGTACCCGAAGCCGCGTCCCTGTTTCCGCCCTCCTTTGAGCACGCGGGTTTTCCGCAACGTGCGGTCGTGTTGGCCCTATTGGGCTCCCCGCGCGTCTTCGCTCATGACTCGGCACTGCCCTGGACTTTCGGTCAGGGGCGGACCCATGCGAGTGGATGGCGCTACGCATCCAGAACTGATCCCCCTGTAGGCGCGAGGCCAGACCTCGGCGCCGATGCCACGATGTGCCCTTGAGGCCTTTGGCATCCCCTCCCCCATGGTTGCAGAAATGTACGGATGGGGCCGGATCACCCGTTTCATTTTTAAGAAAGACCGAGTCGGCCCGGGCCTTGGCCTCTGTCGCCGACAAAACCTTGGGTAGGCGCCGTCCGTCGTGGTCACGGACGACGTTGAATGCTTCCGACCACTGACGGCAGGCGCTGGAATCCGTACTGCCGGTGATATTCAAGGATTCCCCATTGAATCCATGCGCTCCGCTGTTCGGGCAGTGGGGCGCCAACTTGGAAACCGATGCCATGCCAGATGCTGTTCGTCGCACGTTTCGCTACCGGACTCAAGAGCCCGGTAGCCCTGGCCGTTTGAGCCAGCAACAACCGCTACGCCGCCAACACTGGGCGGGGAAAAGTCCTGGAGAAATCCTAGCCGGCTATCGGCCCGGCAAGACCCCGCCGCTCAAGGTGCTGGAGATCCTGATCGAACTTTTCAACAGCCAGCACACTGCGCTGGAGAAAACCGTCTCCCATAAGACGCGGCAGGAGCGAGCCCAGTTTCTACGACGGTTTTTTCGGGACTTGCGGATCAAGGCAGGGTTCAAAACAGTGCCAGATCCTCGCAATCTGGGACAGAAACATATCCATGCCATGGTGCAGGTCTGGCGCCAGGAAGGCTTGGCACCGGCCACGGTCCAGACCTACCTGAGCTTTCTGCGGGGCCTTGCGATGTGGATGGGGAAGCATGGTTTCGTACGCAAGCCCGATCACTATGGCTTGAGCGTCGAGGAGTATGAGCGGCACGAATATGCCCAGCGCGACAAAAGCTGGTCCGCGCAGGGAGTCGACATTGATGCGCTGATCGCCCGGGTTGGGGAATACGATGCCTACGTAGGAGCGTCGTTGCGCTTGATCCAGGCCCTGGGGCTGCGGCGCAAGGAGTCGGTGCTGTTCCGACCGTTTCAGAGCGTGGTGCCCTTTGAGGCGACGGGGCTTCCACCGGAGAAAAAAGCAGCGGATCGATATGTGCGAATCAAAGGCAAAGGGGGGCGGGTACGCCACATCTCTCTGGACCAGCCTGCAGGGGTGGCAGCCGTCGAATTCGCACAAGGGGTGGTTGCTAGCCGGGATGCGCACATGGGCAACCCGGCTCATACCTTGAAACAGAATCTTCGGCGCTTCGATTATGTGCTGGAGAAGTTCGGCATTACCTTACGCCAGCGTGGAGTGACCGGGCATGGGCTGCGCCATGAGGCACTGATTGAGCACTATCAGGATCAGACGGGAGGCATCTCACCGCCAGTGCGCGGCGGCGGACCACTACCATTGGCGTTGGATCGTCCCGCCCGCCAGTCGGTCGCCCGCCTCGCCGGCCACAACAGACTTCGCTCGGCAAGTGCCTACCTCGGGGCCGTCCTGCCGCGCCAAACCAATGCGGTTGTGCCAGTCCTAGCGGCAGATGACCATACAGCCATCATTCGGGGCAACGACTGACGATTACTTTGCCCAAGAGTCCTGGTTTTGCGGCAATGAATAGCCCCGGATTTTGTGGAGGCTCCAACCCTTGAGAGAATGGAGCCATGAAGAAGACAAACAAGTATTCACCTGAAGTCCGGGA
>RXJP01000095.1:0-35406 GCA_003963315.1 Rhodocyclaceae bacterium
GCGCGGTGCTGGCCGAAGGGCCCCTGGATCGGGTGCAAAGCGATCCAAGGGTGATTGAAGTCTATTTGGGGCGGTAACGATGAATACGTGTTGTACGTTCCCTCATCCCCCTTCGACTTCGCTTCGCTACGCTCAGGGCGAACGGAGAAGCTGGGCAAAGCGACGGAGCCCCATGGTTGGTATCGGGTCCCCGTTCGTCCTGAGCGTAGCGCCGCAGGCGCAAAGTCGAAGGATGAGTGATGGCTCCCCACCCTCTAACTGAACCATCATCGCAAATGCTCATAGTCGAACACCTCAATCAATACTACGGCGGCAGCCACATCCTGCGCGACCTCTCCTTCGACGTGCCCATGGGCCAGGTGACCACCCTGCTCGGCCGCAACGGCGTGGGCAAGACCACCCTGCTGAAAAGCCTGATGGGCCTGGTGCCGATCAAGACCGGCAGCGTACGCATCGAGAACGAGGGGCAGACGCGGGACATCAGCGCCGCCCCGGCCCACGCCCGGGTGCGGGCCGGCATCGGCTACGTGCCCCAGGGCCGGGAAATCTTCCCGCGCCTGACGGTGGAGGAGAACCTGCAAATGGGCCTCGCCAGCTGCCCCGGCGGCACGCCCATCCCGCCCCGTATCTTCGAGATGTTCCCGGTGCTGAAGCAGATGATGAAGCGTCGCGGCGGCGACCTCTCCGGCGGCCAGCAGCAGCAGCTCGCCATCGGCCGCGCCCTGGCCTTCGGACCCAGGCTGCTGATCCTGGACGAACCCACGGAAGGCATCCAGCCTTCCATCATCAAGGACATCGAGCGCGCCATCCGCAGCCTGGCGGAAAGCGGCGAAATGGCCATCCTGCTGGTGGAGCAGTACTACGACTTCGCCCGCAGCCTGGCCGACAACTACCTGCTCATGGAGCGGGGCGAAATCATCCAGCGCGGCCGGGGTGGCGACATGGAAAGGGACGGCGTGCGGGAAAAGATATCGGTGTGACCATGGCCTGGGGATCAGAAATGGGGCGGTGGATGGTATGTTGCGTCTTCGCCGCATCGGCCCTTGCATCCTTGTCTCCCACCGCAACCGCAATGACGATGAACGCACCCCTCCCGACCTGCGCCGCTGCCGCCGTCCCTGCCTCCTCTCCTTGGGAAGCCCGGCTGGAGCTGGGCTTCAGCCGCAGGGATGCAGCCACGGTATTGACCCGTCGCGAGCACAGCGGACCGCTGCGGGTGCAAAAGGCGCTGTATCCCGAAGGGCCGGAAACCTGCCATGTCATCGTGCTCCATCCCCCTTCCGGTATCGCCGGCGGCGACCGGCTTGCCATCAACGCCCATCTCGCCTCGGGCAGCAAGGCCTTGCTCACCACCCCCGGCGCCGGCAAGTGGTATCGCTCCATCGGTGACGAAGCCCGCCAGGACATCCGTTTCCACCTGGAAGCCGCCAGCCGCCTGGAATGGCTGCCCCAGGAAACCATCGTCTTCGACGCCGCCCGCGCCGGCATGGACACCCATGTCGCCTTGCAGGGCGACGCCCGCTATCTCGGCTGGGAAGTGCTGTGCCTGGGCCTCCGCGCCTCGGGGGAATCCTTCGCCCAGGGCAGCCTGCACATGCAGACCCGCATCAACCGGGACGGCATTCCCCTCTGGCTGGAACGGGGCCGCCTGTCGGGGGGCGATCCCCTGCTGGCCTCGCCGGTAGGGCTGGCCGGAAAATCCGTGTGCGCCACCCTGCTCGCCGCCGCGCCGGGCATGGATGCCGCCCTGCTCGCCGCCTGCCGCGATATGCCCCTGGAAGAAAGCGACGCCCTCAGCGGCATCACCCTGCTACCCGATCTGCTGGTGGCCCGCTACCTGGGCCACTCATCGGAAGCCGCGCGCCACTGGCTGACCCGGGTCTGGGGCGTGTTGCGCCCTGCGCTGCTGGGCCGCGAAGCGCAAACGCCGCGCATCTGGAACACCTGAACCGTTCGTTGCACGAGGAGAAGCGATGGAACTCACCCCCCGCGAAAAAGACAAGCTGCTGATCTTCACCGCCGCCCTGCTGGCGGAACGGCGCATGGGCCGCGGCCTCAAGCTCAATTACCCGGAAGCGGTGGCCTACATCAGCGCCGGCATCCTCGAAGGCGCGCGGGACGGCAGGAGCGTGGCCGAGCTGATGAGCTACGGCACCACCCTGCTCAGCCGCGACCAGGTGATGGAAGGCGTGGCGGAGATGATTCCTGAAATCCAGGTGGAAGCCACCTTCCCCGACGGCACCAAGCTGGTGACCGTACACCACCCCATCGTTTGATACGGGAGCAGACCATGATTCCAGGCGAACTCCAGGCAGCCCCCGGCGAGATCGAACTCAACGCCGGGCGGCGCACCCTCATCCTTGAAGTGGCCAACACCGGCGACCGGCCTATCCAGGTGGGCTCCCATTACCACTTCGCCGAGACCAACGATGCCCTGGCTTTCGACCGTGCCGCAGCGCGGGGCATGCGCCTCGACATCGCCGCCGGCACCGCGGTGCGCTTCGAACCGGGGCAAGTGCGCACGGTACAGCTGGTGGATTACGCCGGGGACCGCTTGGTGTACGGCTTCCAGGGCAAGGTGATGGGAAAGCTGTGAACCGTCCGCACACACAACGTTAAAGGAGCCCGACCATGAACCGCGAAGAAGTCACCGACCTGATCGTCACGCAAAAGGTGAAGAAGAAAATGAGCTGGGCCCAATTGGCCGGCATCGTGGGTCACAGCAAGGAGTGGAGCACCGCCGCCCTGCTCGGCCAGATGACCCTGACCGAGGCCCAGGCCAAGGCGGTGGGCGCGGCCCTCGACCTGCCCGAAGAAGCCGTGGCGCAATTGCAGGTGGTGCCCTACAAGGGTTCGCTGCCCAGCGCGGTACCCACCGACCCCTTGATCTACCGTTTCTACGAACTGGTGAGCGTTTACGGCACCACCTTCAAGGCGCTGATCCACGAGGAATTCGGCGACGGCATCATGAGCGCCATCGACTTCAACATGGATCTGACCCGGGAGCCCGACCCCAAGGGCGACCGGGTGAAGATTGTGATGAGCGGGAAATTTCTCCCCTACAAGACCTACTGACCGCGTTGCGATGTATGACAAACCGTCCCTATCTCGTCATCCCCGCGAAAGCGGGGATCCAGCGACTGCAAAAGAGCCTCTGGATTCCCCCTCGAGCGAAGCTCGGCCTGTCCTGAGCTCGCCGCAGGGCGGGAATGACGACATGGCGCACCATTATTTTTAATGCTCGATAAGCGCCCCCTCCGGAGCACACCGTGACCACGAAAATTTCCCGCCAAGCCTATGCCGAGATGTTCGGCCCTACAGTACACAACGGCGTCGGCGACCGCCTGCGCCTGGCCGATACCGAGTTGTGGATCGAGGTGGAGAAGGACTACACGATCTACGGCGAGGAGGTGAAATTCGGCGGCGGCAAGGTGATCCGCGACGGCATGGGCCAGGGCCAGCGAATTGCCGCCGAGGTGGCCGACACCGTCATCACCAACGCCCTCATCGTGGATGCGGTGCAGGGCATCATCAAGGCCGACATCGGTTTGAAGGGCGGCCGCATCCAGGCTATCGGCAAGGCGGGCAATCCCGATGTCCAACCCGGCGTCACCATCCCCATCGGTGCGGGCACCGAGATCATCGCCGGGGAGGGCATGATCGTCACCGCCGGCGGCATCGACACCCACATCCATTTCATCTGCCCGCAGCAGATCGACGATGCGCTGATGTCCGGCGTCACCACCATGATCGGCGGCGGCACCGGGCCGGCCACCGGCACCTTCGCCACCACCTGCACACCGGGGCCGTGGCACATGCACGCCATGCTCTCCGCCGCCGACGCCTTTCCCATAAACCTGGGCTTCCTCGGCAAGGGCAACGCTTCCCTGCCCGAACCGCTGCGGGAACAGGTGCATGCCGGCGCCATCGGCCTCAAGCTGCACGAGGATTGGGGCACCACGCCCGCCGCCATCGACAACTGCCTATCGGTGGCGGAGGAACTGGATGTGCAGGTGGCGATCCACACCGACACCCTCAACGAATCGGGCTTCGTCGAGGCGACCCTGGCCGCCTTCAAGGGCCGCACTATCCACACCTTCCACACCGAAGGCGCCGGCGGCGGCCATGCGCCGGACATCATCCGCGCCGCGATGATGCCCAACGTGCTGCCCTCCTCCACCAACCCCACCATGCCCTACACGGTGAACACCATCGACGAGCACCTGGACATGCTGATGGTCTGCCACCACCTGGACCCAGCCATCGCCGAAGATATCGCCTTCGCCGAATCGCGCATCCGCCGCGAGACCATCGCGGCCGAAGACATCCTCCACGACATCGGCGCCTTTTCCATGATGAGCTCCGATTCCCAGGCCATGGGCCGCGTCGGCGAAGTGATCATCCGCACCTGGCAGGCGGCGCACAAGATGAAGCTGCAACGGGGTTCGCTCCAGGAAGACCCGGCGCGCAACGACAACTTCCGGGTCAGGCGCTACATCGCCAAATACACCATCAATCCCGCCATCAGCCACGGTATCGGCCATGTGGTGGGCTCCATCGAACCGGGCAAACTGGCCGACCTGGTGTTGTGGCGGCCGGCCTTCTTCGGCGTGAAGCCCAGTTTGATCCTCAAGGGCGGCATGATCGCCGCGGCGGCCATGGGCGATCCCAACGCCTCCATCCCCACACCCCAGCCGGTGCATTACCGGCCCATGTTCGGCGCCTTCGGCGGCGGTCTGCGCACCTCCCTCACCTTCGTCTCCCAGGCGGCCCTGGACAACCCGGCGGTGGCCGCCCTGGGGCTGAGAAAGCCCCTGGAAGCGGTGCGCGGCTGCCGCACCGTGGGCAAGAAGGACATGGTGCACAACAGCGCCACACCGAAGATCGACGTCCATCCCGAAACCTACCAAGTGCGCGCCGATGGCGAACTATTGGTGTGCGAACCGGCGAAAATTCTTCCAATGGCCCAACGTTATTTTCTGTTCTGAACCATGATCCTGATTGAACAAAAAGCCGACGCTTCAGCCATTGCCAGCGAACAACTGGTGCTGCCCTTCGACACCCGCTGCAAGGCCAGGCTGCGCACCCGCCTGGCCAGCGGCGAGGAATGCGGCCTGTTCCTGGAACGGGGCACGGTGCTGCGCCAGGGCGACAAACTGCTGGCCGCCGACGGCCGCGTGGTGGAAGTGGTGGCCGCGCCGGAAGCCTTGATGGAAGGCCGTAGCGACGACCTGCTGTTGTTGGCCAAGGCCGCCTATCACCTGGGCAACCGCCATGTGGCCGTGGCCCTGGCAGCGGGTGTGATCCGCTTCGCCCGGGACCATGTGCTGGGCGACATGGTGCGCGGCCTGGGCCTGCCGGTAACGGAGGTCACCGCGCCTTTCGAACCGGAGAGCGGCGCCTATGGCGCCCACGGCGGCCATAGCCATCCCCAGGGCCATAGCGCCGATGGCGAAGGCCGCGGGCCGCGCATTCACGATCATTTCAAGTGAGGCGCAAGTGCGTATCGATAGCGCCGCCCGCCACACTGTCGTCATTCCCGCGAACGCGGGAATCCAGGGACATTGCGACGGAGACACTGGATCCCCGCGTTCGCGGGGAAGACAGGCTTGTAAACCATGACACTACCCCTCGTCCGCCTGCTGCAACTCGCCAGCCCCGCCCTGCCGGTGGGGGCTTACACCTATTCCCAGGGTCTGGAGTGGGCCGTGGAGCAAGGCACGATCAAGGATGAAGCCGGCGCGTTGCAGTGGATAGGCGACCTGCTGCGCTTCAATCTGGCCCGCTTCGAAGCGCCCTGGCTGGTGCACTTCATGGCCGCCTGGCGTGGCGACGATGACCATGCCCTCCATGCCCTGGAGGCGGAATTCGTCGCCAGCCGGGAGAGCGCCGAGCTGCGCGCCGAGACCTTGCAGATGGGCCACTCCATGAAGCGCTTGCTGGATGAACTGCCGGACTTCCCCCCGGCCCCCAAAACCCGACTGCGAGATTTTCCCGTCGCCAGTTTCCCTCTGGCCTGGAGCGCAGCGGCAACAGCCTGGGAAATTCCGGTGGCGGATGCCGTCGGCGCCTATCTCTGGTCCTGGGCGGAAAACCAGGTGATGGCGGCGATCAAGGCCGTGCCCCTGGGCCAGGCCGCCGGCCAACGCCTGCTGGCTGCCCTGGGCGGCGAAATCCCCGCCCTGGCCGCGACAGCGATCACCCTGCCCCTGCCCGATTGCAGCAACTTCGCCCCGGGCTTCGCCATCGCCTGCGCCCGCCACGAAACCCAATACTCACGACTGTTCAGATCATGACCCCAAACGCTTCACGTCCCGCCCTCCGGGTCGGCATCGGCGGCCCCGTCGGTTCCGGCAAGACCGCCCTCACCCTGGCCCTGTGCCAGGCTTTGCGCGACAAGTACAACATCGCCGCCGTCACCAACGACATCTACACCGAGGAGGACGCCCAGTTCCTGGTGAAGCACGCCGCCCTGGCCCCCGAGCGCATCATCGGCGTGGAAACCGGCGGCTGCCCCCACACGGCGATCCGCGAGGACGCCAGCATCAACCTGGAGGCGGTGGAACGCCTCAACGCCCGCTTCCCCGGCCTGGAGATCGTCTTCATCGAAAGCGGCGGCGACAACCTGGCGGCGACCTTCAGCCCGGAGCTGTCCGATCTCACCCTGTACGTGATCGACGTTTCCGCCGGGGACAAGATCCCCCGCAAGGGCGGGCCCGGTATCACCAAGTCGGACCTGCTGGTCATCAACAAGATCGACCTCGCCCCCTACGTCGGCGCATCCCTGGAAGTAATGGACCGGGATGCCAGGAAGATGCGGGGCGAGCGGCCCTTCCAGTTTTCCAACATGAAGACCGGCCAGGGGCTGGCGGAGATCATCCGCTTCATTGAGCAGCAAGGGCTAATGCTCGACTAATCCCCTTGGGGCCGAGGGTCCCATTCTTCGCAAATGGACCACGCGAGAGAATTCGGCTGCATTTGGCCAATAGCGGCCTGTCACCGATTTCCAAACGCTGACGTACAGGCGGCAGCTCCACTCTAAAAACAGCCGTATCGCCGATTAGTGCTCGTCGGCCATAATGGTCATTGAGCTACCAAGCAGCGTATGGCAGGTTTACGTTTTCAAGCCGACGATCTTGCCTGAGTACGAAAAGCGGGGGCAATTAAGGTTTTTTGATACCTGCGTAATTAATGTTCCGGCCCCTCTGAAAGTTGGACTTGCTTATCAGGCCGTCAAAGCCAGTCCCTGTTAGACTGAAGGCGATTTTGAACGACTTTTAGGCCATAAACTGACCGCTAACCATGAATGCCGAACCGTGGGTCACCGCTATTGATGTCGCCCGTCATCTGGGCGTTGTGAAGGACACCGTCTACCGCTGGCGCGAGCGCAAAGGTTTGCCCGCGCACAAGATCGGCCGGCTGTGGAAATTCCAGCTCTCCGAGGTCGATGAATGGGTGCGTGCCGGTGGTGCGGATGAAGATTCAAACGTCCCCGCGCAGCAAGAGCAATAAGGGAGAGCAGTTCTGATGGTTTTCAGCGAAGACTCACGGGTCAAAATTCCCTGCATCCTGCATCTGGTGCGGCTTGGCTACAGCTATCTTTCCCTGAAAGATGCCGTTTGGGACGAAGAAACCAATATCTTCTCCACGCTCTTCAATGAAGCCATCGCCCGCATCAACCCTGATTCGAACGCGGAAGACATCACCCGATTGTTGGCCGACGTCAAACTCCTGCTGGATAACGAAGACCTCGGCAAAGCCTTCTATGACCGGCTTGCCGAGCACTCGGGTATCCGCCTAATCGACTTCGAAAATTTCGACAACAACAGCTTTCATGTTGTCACCGAGTTGACCTGCAAGAACGGCGACGATGAATTCCGGCCCGACATCACCTTGCTCATCAACGGCATGCCGCTGGCCTTCATCGAGGTCAAAAAGCCCAACAATCGAGAGGGAGTCCTGGCCGAGCGCAACCGCATCATCACGCGTAGCCGCAATCCAAAATTCCGCCGCTTCATCAACATCACGCAGCTGATGGTCTTCTCCAACAACATGGAGTATGAGGATGGCTCGCCGCAGCCGATTGAGGGTGCGTTCTATGCCAGCCCATCCTATAACTCACCCATCTTCAACTATTTCCGGGAAGAAGAAGTGCTCGACCTGACCCAGCTTTTGGCGGATGAAGATGACGCACTCGAAAACGAGGTGCTGCGCGACAACAACCTCAATGTCATCAAACACAGCCCCGAGTTCCTAAGCAACAAGTCACCCGATACGCCGACCAACCGCATCTGCACCTCTTTGTTCCGTCGTGGCCGCCTGTCCTTTTTACTCCGCTTTGCACTGGCGTACGTGAACGAAAGCGACGGCCTGCACAAGCATGTGATGCGCTACCCCCAGCTTTTTGCTACCAAGGCCATCGAGAAGAAACTCGACGCCGGGGTCAAGAAAGGCATCATCTGGCACACCCAAGGCAGCGGTAAAACTGCACTGGCGTATTACAATACCCGCTTCCTCACCGACTACTTCCAGCGCCAAGAGGTCATCCCGAAGTTCTACTTCATCGTCGACCGGCTTGATCTGGCAACGCAGGCGCAGCGTGAATTTTCGGGACGCGGGCTGGTCGTGCACACCATCGACAGCCGCGAAGCGTTTTCGCGCGACATCAAAACCACGCAGGTGCTGCACAACCATAGCGGCAAGCCTGAGATTACGGTGGTCAATATCCAGAAATTCCAGGACGATCCGGATGTGGTGCGCGCCGAGGATTACGACTTCAGCATCCAGCGCGTCTATTTCCTTGACGAGGTGCACCGCAGCTACAACCCACAAGGCAGTTTTCTGGCCAACCTCATCCAGTCCGACCGCAACGCCATCAAGATCGGCCTCACCGGCACGCCGCTGCTGGGCGACGATTACAACTCGCGGGCGCTGTTTGGCGACTACATCCACAAGTATTACTACAACGCCTCCATTGCTGACGGCTACACCCTGCGCCTGATTCGCGAGGAAATCGCCACCAACTACAAAATCTCACTGCAAGAGGCGCTCGCCGCCGTCCAGTTGCAGCAAGGCGATATCGACCGCAAGTTGATTTACTCGCATCCGAAATTTGTCGAACCCATGCTTGATTACATCGTGCGCGACTTCGAGAAAAGCCGCAGCGCACTTGGCGACGCCAGCATCGGCGGCATGGTGATCTGCGACAGCGCCGAGCAAGCCCGACAGATGTTCGAGATATTCAATACCGTCTATGTCGCGCAGCCATCGCCCGCGTACGCCGTGCAGGACTCGGCACAAGGCCTGATCGCCGCCGCGCAGCCTGACAGCTACGCCGCCCGCACCCTGCTGGAAAACCGCGTCAAGAATGCCGCGCTGATCCTGCACAATGTCGGCAGCAAGGAAGAGCGCAAAGACTGGGTAGAAGACTTCAAGGCCGGCAAGATCGACCTTCTGTTTGTCTACAACATGCTGCTCACCGGCTTTGATGCCAAGCGCCTTAAAAAGCTTTACCTGGGCCGTGTCATCAAGGCGCACAACCTGCTGCAGGCGCTCACGCGGGTAAACCGCACCTACAAGGATTTCCGTTACGGCTATGTGGTCGACTTTGCCGACATCCGCAAGGAGTTCGACAAAACCAACAAGGACTACTTCGACGAACTGCAATCTGAGCTGGGCGACGAGATCGAGCACTACTCCAACCTGTTCAAGTCAGCCGAAGAGATCACGCAAGAAATCGAAGCCATCAAGGACATTCTGTTCCGCTTCAACATCGAAAACGCCGAAGAGTTTTCAAAGCAACTCAGCCAGATTCAGGATCGCGCCACCGTGCTGGCGCTCAAGAAGGCGCTGGCCGATGCCCGCAACCTCTACAACCTGATCCGCCTGCAAGGCGAATACGGCCTGTTGCAGCAACTCGATTTCCACAAGCTGGGCCAGCTCTACCGCGAAACCTGCAACCACCTTGATCTGCTCAACCTGAAAGAGACCATCGAATCGGCCACCGACACCAGCAACCTGCTGAATGTCGCGCTCGAAGACGTGATTTTCAAATTCGCCAAGATCAGGGAAGAAGAACTGGTGCTGGCTGACAAGCTGAAAAACACCCTGCGCCAGACGCGTGAATCCCTGGCCGACAACTTCGACCAGCAAGACCCCAAGTTCGTCACCCTGCGTGAAGAACTGGAACGGCTGTTCAAGAAAAAGAAACTCAGCGAAGTCAGCCAGGAAGAAATGACCGCCAACATTGGTGCACTCAGCGCCATTCACGACAGGGTCAAGGAGCTGAATCGCCAGAACAACCAACTGCGCGCCAAGTACCGGGGCGATGCCAAATACACGCGCATCCACAAGCGCCTGCAAGAGCGCGGCGCGTTCTCGCAAACCGAGCGCCGCCTGTTTGAAGCGCTTACCGGCATCAAGGCGCAGGCCGATGAGCAGGTTTTGCAGAACACCCAGCTACTGGATAACGAAAGCTACTTCGGGCGAATGATGATGCCCATCGTGCTCAATGAGTTCGAGACCCGCCAAAGAATCCCTCTCAACAACGACGCCGCTGACCACATCAACCAGTTGGTCGTTGCCGAATACATGAATGAATTTGCCTCAGGCAGCAGAACAGGAGCACGCGCGTGGTAACGCAGGAGTTCGAACAACGCACCCGGCAACTCATCGACAGCCTCAAGGCCATCTGTGCCACCTACGGACTTGGCAATGACGGCAACGAATTCAAAATCATCACCCAGGTCTTTCTCTACAAATTCCTCAACGACAAATTCGCCTTCGAAGCCAAGAAGATCAAACCAGCGCTGGTAAAGGTCGAGAGCTGGGAACAAGCCGTCGCCAGCCTGAGTGATGATGAATATGGGAAGTTACTGCGTCGAATGGGGCCGGATACCGCCCGCCTGAAACCCGAGCATTTCATCGCCCACCTGTTCGGCCGACAGAACGCGCCGGAATTTGCCAAGCTGTTCGACGACACGCTGCGCGACATTGCCATTACCAACAACGACATCTTCGCCGTCAAAACCGATGGCGGCGCCAAGATCACCCTGTTTGACCGGGTCAGCGAGTTCATCACCGACCCCTCCAAGCGCGATGCCTTTTGCCGCGCCCTCATCAACAAGCTGGGCGATTTCAGCTTCGAGCGCATCTTCAACGAAAAGTACGACTTCTACGCCGCGCTGTTTGAATACCTGATCAAGGACTACAACAAGGACAGCGGCGGCAAATACGCCGAGTACTACACCCCGCACGCCGTGGCCAAGATCATGGCCGCCATCCTGGTGCCGGATGGAGTGCGCTGCAAGCTCCGCAATGTCAGTTGCTACGACCCCTCGGCCGGTTCCGGCACACTGCTGATGAACCTTGCCCATGCTATCGGCGAGCAGCGCTGCAGCATCTACTCGCAGGACATCTCGCAAAAGTCATCCAGCCTGCTGCGCCTGAACCTGATCCTGAACAATCTGGTGCATTCCATCCCCAACATCATCCAGGGCAACACCCTGCTCCATCCATACCACCGGGACGGCAAGGCGCTCAAGAAATTCGATTACATCGTCAGCAATCCACCGTTCAAGATGGATTTCTCCGATTTCAGAAATGAGCTGGACTGCAAGGAGCATCAGAAACGCTTCTTTGCCGGGGTGCCTAACATCCCCAAGCAGGCCGTCGACAAAATGGCCATCTACCAGCTCTTTTTGCAGCACATCATCTACTCGCTCAAGCCAGGCGGAAAAGCGGCGGTGGTGGTGCCCACCGGTTTCATCACCGCGCAAAGCGGCATCGACAAAGGCATCCGCCAGCATCTGGTGGACAACAAAATGCTCGCCGGCGTGGTTTCCATGCCCAGCAACATCTTCGCCACCACCGGCACCAACGTCTCCATCCTGTTCATCGACGCGGCCAACAAAGCCGACGTGGTGCTGATCGATGCCTCTGGCCTCGGCACCAAGGTCAAGGACGGCAAGAACCAGAAAACCCTGCTGTCCGAGGCCGAGGAAGACCGCATCATCGCCACTTTCAATGGCAAGCAGGCAATGGAGGATTTCTCGGTCGCGGTCAGCTATGCCGACATCGCTGCCAAGAATTACAGCTTGAGCGCCGGGCAGTATTTCGAGGTCGAGATCGAATACAGCGACCTGACGCCGGCGCAGTTTGCCGAAAAGATGCAGGGCTTTACCGACGGGCTGGACACGCTGTTCAAGGAATCTGCGAGGCTGGAAAAGAAAATCAAGAAGCAGTTATCGGGGTTGCAGTATGAGTGAACTGGCTCGCCACAAGTTTGCTGATCTATACGAAATGGCATCAGGCATTTCATCAAAACCAGAACAGGCAGGTCATGGTGCTCCGTTCTTGTCCTTTTCAGCCGTCTTCAATAACTACTTTTTACCGCACGAACTCACTGATCGGATGGATACATCTGAGCTCGAACAAGCGAAATACTCGATAAATCCCGGCGATATTTTCTTGACTCGAACAAGTGAGGTTGTTGACGAGCTTGGCATGAGTTCGGTTGCCTTAAAACGCTACCCCACAGCCACATATAGCGGTTTTCTGAAAAGACTAAGGCCCGTCAAAGAGAGGGTGACATACCCCAAATTTATGGCGTTTTACCTGAGAAGCCCTTTGTTCAGGAAGACGATGACAAACAATGCAGTGTTGACGCTGCGAGCAAGTTTGAACGAAGAAATATTCTCGTATTTAGATTTGCTTCTTCCTGATTACGATGAGCAAGTCAAAGCAGGAGATTTACTATTTCTGTTGAGTCAAAAAATCGACTGCAACAACCGCATCAACGCCGAGCTGGCGGCGATGGCCAAGACGCTGTACGACTACTGGTTCGTGCAGTTCGACTTCCCAGACACCAACGGCAAACCCTACAAATCCTCCGGGGGCAAAATGGTCTACAACGCCACGCTGAAACGGGAGATTCCGGCGGGGTGGAAAGACAAACAGTTGTGCCAGATAGCAAACATCACGATGGGAACCTCACCTACTGGCGATTCTTTGAATGATTCCGGAGATGGTGTGGAGTTTTTTCAAGGCTCCACCGATTTCGGCTGGCAATTTCCTACTGTGCGCCAGTACACGACTCAACCTGCGCGAATGGCAAAGCGCGGCGACATCCTGTTGAGTGTTCGCGCTCCCGTTGGGGACTTGAATGTTGCACACATTGATTGCTGCATTGGACGTGGCTTGGCCGCGTTGAACAGCAAAGATGGATTTGACGGTTTTCTGTTTTACGTGATGCAGTATTTCAAGATGGTCTTTGATCGACGAAACAGTGAAGGAACCACATTCGGCTCGATTACGAAGGATGATTTGCATTCTTTGCCGCTGGCTTACCCGTCAACTGACTTGCTCAAGAAATACAATGACATCGTTTCTGAATACAACCAGATGGTCTTTACTCGAAGCATAGAAAACCAGCAACTCGCCCGACTTCGCGACTGGCTCCTCCCCCTGCTGATGAACGGCCAGGTCACGGTGGCGTAAATGAGCAAGAAAAGGCCGCCGCAGGCGCCCAGGAAAACCGAGGTCTCCATTGTTCGCTCCTCGGCGGCGGAGTACCTGACTTTTGTCGCGGCTACCGGCAATGGCAGCGCCAGCGTGGAAATGCGCTACGAGGACGAAAACCTCTGGCTCACGCAGAAGATGATGGCCACGCTCTACGATGTGTCGGTGCCGGCCATTAGCCAGCATTTGAAACGCGTCTATGCGGATAACGAGCTGGAACGTGAGGCAACTGTTAAGCCGTACTTAATGGTTCAAACCGAGGGCGACCGCGAGGTTCAGCGCAAGGTCGACCACTATAGCCTGCAGGCCATCATCGCCGTCGGCTTCAAGATCGAGAACGAGCGCGCGGTGCAGTTCCGTAAATGGGCCAACCAGATCGTCAAGGACTACACGATTCAGGGTTGGGTCATGGATGTGGATCGCTTGAAGAGCGGCGGCAGCGTGCTGACCGAAGATTTCTTCGAGCGGCAGTTGGAGAAGATCCGGGAAATCCGGCTCTCCGAACGCAAGTTCTACCAAAAGATCACCGACATCTACGCCACGGCACTGGATTACGACGCCACCGCCACCGCTAACAAACGTTTTTTTGCAGCGGTGCAGAACAAGCTGCATTTCGCCATTCATGGGCAGACGGCAGCGGAAGTGATCGTGGATAGAGCGGATCACCAGAAGAACAACATGGGCCTGACCCGCTGGGAAGGCCCACCCCACGGCAAGATCCAAAAATACGATGTGTCCGTCGCCAAGAACTACCTCTCCGAGTTCGAATTGGCGCAGATCCAGCCGATCCTGTCGGCACTCTTCCCGGACCAGCCCACGTTCCTGGCGGGACTCGACGAAGTCCTGCAATGACTCGAATTTGGCCTTCCGACTGGTGCGCTGCCACTCACAAACTTACCGCTCACTCTGACCAGGGGGCAATATCTCGGGCTCTTCAACGTCGGATGTTTGACGCCGGAAGCCGTGAACGACTTGAGCGGCGAGCGGCTAGAAGCATGCATTGGTCCAACAAGCGCGTCGCTGCTGAGGCTACAAGCATGAACTCCATGGTCCTGCGCAGGGGAATGAAATTTTTGGATAGATACGTCGCCACCATCGCGTCGTGGCCGCGAACGGAGTCAACGTGATGAGCGACTACTTCAGCGATCGTCAGAACGGTCCGCGCGCACGCACGGAGCAGGTGATTTCGCCCACTGTCTGGGCGGGCCTCGTTGCAACGGTACAGGCGTTGATCAATAGCGGCGCATTCGGCCTCCGCTTTCCCGAACGCTGCCCAGATGGACAAGCCACTTGCGGCAGCGATGCGGACGCCTTGGCGGCTTCCGTAAGTGCCGAAATGCCGGGTCTGGCTTGGCCGTTGGAAACAGTCTCCATTGATGGGGAGGGCTACTTTTCTGAACGCCAGCCGTTCGCGCCGGACACCTTGCTCGTCTTGGATTTCATCGAGTTCGTTCACGCATCAGTGGCTAAGCCGATCTCGGGGAAGTATCACGACTACTTCAGTCATCACCACCTGACTTTCGACCAGGAGGCGGGGCAGAAAGACTTCCGCGTGACGGTCAATCGCATATTCGCGCGCAATGGGGTTTCGTTCGAGATACTGCCCAATGGTCGAATTGAACGACTGCTCCCGCCGGTGCTTGGCGAAGAACTGAAACGAACGCTTTTCAATACGGGAGATTGCACGCTCGACAACATGCTCGACGAGTGCCGGGCCAAGTTTTCGGACCGCAATCCGTTGGTGCGTCGTGAATCGCTGGAGCGGTTATGGGACGCATGGGAGCGACTCAAGTCGCTGGCTGACCAGAGCGACAAGAAGCGCTCGGTCAAGATCATCCTCGATGCAGTTACTTCCGTGCCGTCGCTGCGGGAGAGATTGGAGATAGAAGCGACAGAACTGAACTCCATTGGAAACAGTCACCTCATTCGGCATTCGGAGATCAGCCAGGTGCCGGTGATCGATGTGGACCAGGTCGATTATCTGTTCCACCGACTGTTCGCCATGATTCAGCTGATGCTGAGGAAAAAGTAAAAGTGCGAAAGCCCGTACGTTGCGCGATGACAGAAGTCGCTCATTCGGGGTTTGGGGTGCCGTGTTAAATGGAAAAGATCAACCGGGGAGAGACGCAATGCTTGAATGGTACTTGGAGGTAAATGCCCTGTTTCGGGCAATGCGTCAGAAATCGATCGATGCACAAGGCCTCCTTGCGAGCGAAGATAAAGCAGGGGCCAAGTTGATCAATGGCTATTTGAAGGCCGACTATCAACTGCTGCGCAAGCTGTGGACCGGTGCAGGGTTCCCTGAGCAAGACATGGGAAATCTTGGCAGGCATATCGGATTTGGCGACGCCAATGACTACGACGACATCCTTGCACGCGATCTACCTCAGGTTGAGGTGAAGGCGGAAGCGCATGTGCGCGAAGCGATGGGCACCAAACAGAGCATAGGCTTCGAGGAACTGCTGCATCCAGTTATCTACGCGCATGCCTTTCCGCACTATGTGGACGGACACTACCGCGATGCCGTGTTGAACGCAGTCGTTGCAATCTTTGATCTGATGCGAGAGCGCACCGGCCTGGATCTAGATGGTGCGGCTCTGGCGACACAAGTGTTGAGCTTGGATAAGCCGCACTTGATCCTCAGCGAACTCGACACGGAATCGGGTAGAAATGACCAGAAGGGGTTTATGCAAATTTTGGTCGGTGCTTACCTTGGCATTCGCAATCCTAAGGCTCATTCGCTAAATCATGATCTCGACCCGGAGAAGGCTGCACAGTATCTGATCTTCGCCAGCCTTCTAGCCCGACGGATCTACGAAGCGAAAGACGCTCCGAAGACCTGAGGCGCGCCAGTTGCATCGGTGGTTCTCGATCCGACCGTTGATCTGCCAATTGCTGCCGTCGGTAACCCGTTGCCCCAATGACCGTTTTGGCCGAAGTCCTGACAGTGGATGACCGGACTGTACGACTGCTCGACTCTGATACCTGCCGTTGAGAACCTGAGCGCATGACTGGCCAGATTGGGTCTTTAGCCGCCTATCAAGGCTCTATCTCCAGCAGCCCTTGCTATAATCCTCGCTCTTTCCGAGGAGCGCTGCGAGGTTGAACGCGTTTCACCCCAGGCTCGGAAACTGATTTCAACGGCGCTCACCCAACCCTGGAACATTCCGCCGGGACGCAGGTGAGCCGCACAGCAAGGGCGCCCTGCCCCGGTATGGATCGGAGAACACCGTGACTGCCGCCCCCGCTTTCAACACCGCAACCGCTCAGCCCGACCGCAGCGCCGAGATCAAGGCCCTGCTGGCCCAGCGCATCCTGATTCTCGACGGCGCCATGGGCACCATGATCCAGCAGCACAAGCTGGGGGAAGCCGATTATCGCGGCGCGCGTTTCAAGGATGCGGCCAAGGACCTCAAGGGCAATAACGACCTGCTGGTGCTGACCCGGCCCGACGTGGTGGGCGGCATCCACCGCGATTACCTGGAAGCCGGCGCCGACATCATCGAGACCTGCACCTTCAACGCCACCCGCGTCTCGCAAGCGGAGTACGGCCTGGAGGACGTGGCCTACGAGCTCAACGTGGCCGGCGCCCGCCTGGTGCGGCGGTTGTGCGACGAGTACACGGCGAAGAACCCCGCCAAGCCCCGCTTCTGCGCCGGCGTGCTGGGCCCCACCTCGCGCACCTTGTCCATCTCCCCCGACGTGAACGATCCGGGCTTCCGCAACATCAGCTTCGACGCCCTGGTGGACGACTACTACGCCTCGGCCCAAGGCCTGATGGAAGGCGGTTCGGACCTGATCCTGATCGAAACGGTGTTCGACACTCTCAATGCCAAGGCCGCCGTGTTCGCCGTGCAGAAGCTGTTCGAGGACTGCGGCCGTACCTTGCCGGTGATGATCTCAGGCACCATCACCGACGCCTCGGGCCGCACCCTCTCCGGCCAGACCGCCACCGCCTTCTGGAACTCCCTGGCCCACGCCCGGCCCATCAGCTTCGGCCTCAACTGCGCCCTGGGCGCCAAGGAACTGCGCCAGTATGTGGAAGAGCTTTCCCACTGCTGCGACACCTTCGTCTCCGCCCACCCCAACGCCGGCCTGCCCAATCCCCTGGCTCCCACCGGCTACGACGAAACACCGGAGCAACTGGCGACGGCCATCATCGAATGGGCGCAAAGCGGTCTGGTGAATATCGTCGGCGGTTGCTGCGGCACCTCGCCCGCCCACATCGCCGCCATCGCCCAGGGCGTGGCCGCGATCAAGCCCCGGGCCGTGCCGGTGATCGAAAAGCAGTTGCGCCTATCCGGCCTGGAGCCTTTCCATGTCGGCCCCGACAGCCTGTTCGTGAATGTGGGCGAACGCACCAACGTCACCGGCTCCAAGGCCTTCGCCCGCATGATCCTCGAAGGCCGCTTCGATGACGCCCTGGCCGTGGCCCGCAACCAGGTGGAGAACGGCGCCCAGGTGATCGACATCAACATGGACGAGGCCATGCTGGACAGCCTGGCCGCCATGGAGCGCTTCTGCAAACTGATCGCCTCGGAACCGGATATCAGCCGGGTGCCGATCATGCTCGACTCCTCCAAGTGGGAGGTGATCGAGGCCGGCCTCAAGTGCATCCAGGGCAAGGGCATCGTCAATTCCATTTCCATGAAGGAAGGCGAAGCCAAGTTCCTCGAACAGGCGCGGCTGGCGCGGCGCTACGGCGCGGCGGCCATCGTCATGGCTTTCGATGAGCAAGGCCAGGCCGACACCTACCAGCGCAAGACCGAGATCTGCCAGCGCGCCTACGACCTGCTGGTGGGCGACGGCTTCCCGCCGGAAGACATCATCTTCGACGCCAACATCTTTGCCATCGCCACGGGTATTCCCGAGCACGACAATTACGCGGTGGATTTCATCGAAGCGGTGCGCTGGATCCACACCAACCTGCCCTACGCCAAAACCTCCGGCGGCGTTTCCAACGTCAGCTTCTCCTTCCGCGGCAACGACCCGGTGCGGGAAGCGATCCACACCGTGTTCCTCTACCACGCCATCCAGGTCGGGCTCACCATGGGCATCGTCAACGCCGGCCAGTTGGGCGTCTACGACGATCTGGAACCCGTGCTGCGGGAGAAAGTGGAAGACGTGGTGCTCAACCGCAAGCCGGGTGCCGGTGATGCTTTGGTCGAGTTCGCCCAAAACGTCAAAGGCCAGGCCAAGGAACAGGTGCAGGATTTGGCCTGGCGCGAATGGTCCGTGGAGAAGCGCCTCGAACACGCCATGGTCAAGGGCATCACCGAGTACGTGGTGGCGGATACGGAAGAATGCCGCGCGGCCCTGTTCGCCGCCGGCAAGCCGCCTCTCTCCGTCATCGAAGGGCCGCTGATGGCGGGCATGAATGTGGTGGGTGACCTGTTCGGTGCGGGGAAGATGTTCCTGCCCCAGGTGGTGAAATCCGCCCGGGTGATGAAGCAGGCCGTGGCCCACCTGATCCCCTACATCGAGGAAGAGAAGCTGCGCACCGGCGCCAGCAGCAAGGGCAAGATCGTCATCGCCACGGTGAAGGGCGATGTGCATGACATCGGTAAGAACATCGTCGGCGTGGTGCTGGGCTGCAACGGTTATGACGTGGTGGACCTGGGTGTCATGGTGCCCACGGACAAGATCCTCAATGCCGCCCGGGAACACGGCGCCCAGGCCATCGGCCTGTCCGGCCTGATCACGCCCTCCCTGGAGGAGATGAGTTCGGTGGCGGCGGAAATGAAACGCCAGGGCTTCGGCGCAAGCGGCGGTGGAGAGGCCATTCCGCTGCTGATCGGCGGCGCCACCACCAGCCGCGCCCACACCGCCATCAAGATCGCCCCCCACTACGACGGCCCCGTGGTCTATGTGCCTGACGCCTCCCGCGCCGTGGGCGTGGTGACCAAGTTGCTTTCCATCGACCAGGCCGCCGGTTACAAGGCCGAGATCGCCGCCGACTACGACAAGGTGCGCGCCCAGCATGCCAACAAGACCGGCGTGAAACTCGTGTCCCTGGCCGAGGCCCGGGCCAACCACAGCAAACTCGACTACGCCCCGGTCAAGCCGAACAAGCTGGGCATCACCGTCTTGAAGGATGTCTCCCTGACGACGCTCTCCGACTACATCGACTGGGGCCCCTTCTTCCAAACCTGGGATCTGGCCGGCAGCTATCCCAAGATCCTCGACGATGCGGTGGTGGGAGAAGCCGCCCGCAACGTGTGGAACGACGGACGCAAGATGCTGGCGAAAATCCTCATGGAGAAATGGTTCACGGCCCATGCGGTGTTCGGTCTCTTCCCCGCCAATCGGGTCGGCGACGATGTGGTGATCTACGCCGACGAATCGCGCCAGGAAGTGGTCGGCGCCTGGCACGGCCTGCGCCAGCAGCATGAACGCCCTGCCGGCAAGGCCCACGAGTGCCTGAGCGATTTTGTGGCGGCGGAAGGCACGCCGGATTACATCGGCCTCTTCGCCGTCACCGCCGGCGTCGGCATCGAACAGAAGCTGGCCGAGTTCGAGGCCGCCCACGACGATTACCACGCCATCATGCTCAAGTCCCTCGCCGACCGCCTGGCCGAGGCTTGCGCCGAATGGCTGCACAAGCAGGTGCGCACCGAGTATTGGGGCTACGCCAAGGACGAGGGCTTGGACAACGACGCCCTGATCCGCGAAGAGTACAAAGGCATCCGCCCCGCCCCCGGCTATCCGGCCTGCCCCGACCATGTGGCCAAGGGCTTGCTGTTCAAGCTGCTGGACCCGGCCGCCAACGCCGGCATGACCCTGACGGAAAGCTACGCCATGCTTCCCGCCGCCTCCGTCTCCGGTTTCTACCTGGCCCACCCGGAGGCCCACTACTTCGCCGTCAGCAAGATCGGCCGCGACCAGTTGGAAGACTGGGCGCAGCGCAACGGCATGCCGCTGGCCGAAGCGGAAAAGTGGCTGGCGCCGATTTTGTAGGCGCTATTCCCAGGTGGCCGGGGACTGCATGGCAGCGGCCATTCAGTCCCCGGGGGAATACCTGTTATGTCGAACATCGATTGCGATGGGAGAACCCTTTCGGTCATTACCGGGTCAACAGAACCGATGCCAATGCCTTATGGGAGAACGCGATGTATCGACGCCTATTGTCCTTTCTGTTGTCCGCCGTGCTCGCCTCGGCTTCGCTCGTGGCCCTGGGTGCCGAGTGCAGTGCACGAAGCGGCCCCCATCGGGTGGCCTTGCTTGAGCTCTATACCTCGGAAGGATGCAGCAGTTGCCCGCCGGCGGATCGCTGGTTGAGCGGGGTGGCTGCCCAGGGTAGCCCGCCGCTCCAGGTGGTGCCCCTGGCCCTGCACGTGGACTACTGGGACTACATCGGCTGGCAGGACCGTTTCGCCCGTGCCGCCTTCTCCGCCCGGCAACGCGACATGGCCAAGCTCGGCCGCGCGGGCTTCGTCTATACGCCGCAGGTCATGGTCAATGGCCAGGACACGCCGCAATGGGGCGGTAGCGCTTTTGCGGAAAGAATTCGGGCGGTTAACCGCTTGATGGCCCAGGCCAACATCCGCTTGTCCCTCAAACAATCCGCAACATCGGTGGAGATCAATGCCGATGCCGATTCCACCCAGGAGGGAGAAACCGCCCTCTATGTGGCGCTGTATGAAAACGGTTTGTCTTCCGATGTGAAAAGGGGCGAGAACAGCGGCGCCAAGCTGCACCACGATTATGTGGTGCGGGAATGGCTCGGCCCCATCCCATTGTCCCCAGGCAAAGCGGCCGACTTGAAGAAAAAACTATCCTTGCCGCCGGACTGGAATGCCAAGAACATGGGCGCCGCCGCCTTTGTACAAAACCGGACCACCGGCGAAGTGGTTCAGGCGATGTCCATGAAACTCTGCGACGCTGCCGCTTAGCCGTCAGGCAGGGCGGGGCTGAAAGCGCCGTCGAAACGGATGTAGGGGACAGGTATACTGACCCCCCGCCGGGCTTGTGCGGCCCGGCATCTCCCTTCTTCCGCAAATCCCCCCCATGTTCGACACTACTGGCTGGATCGTCGCCGGCATCGCCGTACTGCTTACCGGGCTCTCCAAATCCGGCTTCGGCGGGGCGCTGGGCGGCCTGGCCGTGCCCTTCATGGCCATCTGGCTTTCCCCGGCGGACGCCGCGGCGGTGATGCTGCCCATCCTCTGCCTGATGGATGTGATCGGCATACGCGCCTTCTGGGGCAAGTGGTCCAAGCCCGAATTGAAGCTGCTGATCCCCTCCGCCCTGCTCGGCATCGCCGTGGGCAGCATCGCCTTCGGTGTGTTGTCGGACAAGGCGGTGAAGGCCTGCGTCGGCTTGATCGCCATGCTCTTCGCCCTGGACCGCATGCTCGGCCTGCGCAACCGCCTGAAGCTGCCCGAAGGCGCGTCCCTCCTGTCGGGCGGCTTCTGGGGCGCCATGTCCGGCTTCACCAGCACCCTGGCCCATGCCGGCGGACCGCCGGTGCTGGTCTACCTGCTCGGCCGCAAGCTGGACAAGGGCACCTTCGTCGCCACCACGGTGATCTTCTTCACCGTCATCAACGCCGCCAAGCTGATTCCCTATCTGGCCTTGGGCATCTTCTCTGTCCATACCCTGAAAGTGACCCTGCTGCTTTCCCCTTTGGCTCCGGTGGGCGTATTGGCGGGCATGCGTCTGCAACACATGATTCCAGAACGGCCGTTCTTCCTGTTTTCCACGGCCCTGCTGGGTCTGTCCGGCCTGAAACTTTTCTATGATGGCGTGTTTTGACCCGTCAGGGCGGCGTTATGATGACCGCCGCCCCCCATGGGAACAGGTTTTGGAAATGGCAGGAAGGTTCAAGACAACGTTGAGACGGCTAGGCAACAGCTTGGTGCTGCGCCTGATCGCACTGGGCATCGTGCTGGTCGCCGTCGGCATGGTGTTTCGCACCCAGATCCTGATGCCACGGCTGCAAAAGGACGTGTCCGAACTGGTGGCGGCCCAACAACTTTCGGTAGCCAATTACGCCGCCCAAGACATTGACGGAAAAATCGTCGCCCGCCGCGACCTGATCCGCAATCTGGCCCTCGACCTGAATGCGGATACCTTGGCCGCCCCTTCCCGGCTGGAAGCCTGGCTGAAGGAAAAGCAGGATTTATATCCGCTGTTCAATAGCGGCCTGCTTGTCGTGAGGGCCGATGGCACACGCTTGATCACGGACTACCCGGCGATCCCCACCCGGCAGCGGCTGGATTACCGCAAGAGCGACTGGTTCGTCGCCGCCATGAACAGCCGTGAGGCTGTCATCGGCCGGCCGACCATTGGCCGCGCCACCGGCGATCCCCTCATCATCATGGCCATGGCGGTGCGGGATTCCGGCGGGAAACCCCTGGCCGTGCTAGCCGGCGTATCGCTGCTCAACGCGCCGGGTTTCCTCGACCTGATTAACGGCATCAAAGTGGGCAACAGCGGCGGTTTCCTGCTGGTATCACCCCAGGACAAGCTGTTTGTCACCGCCTCCGACCCCGACATGGTGCTGAAACCCACGCCGCCCACCGGCGTGAACCTGCTCCACGACAAAGCCATGGCCGGCTACCGCGGCGTGGGGGTGACGGTGAATGCCAAGGGCGTGGAGGAACTGTCGGCCATGGTGAGCGTGCCCAGCACCGGCTGGTTCCTGGTGGCCCGCATTCCCACGGCGGAGGCCTTCCGCCCGGTGCGCGAGCAGGGCAAGAACATCATCTACAACAGTGTATTGACCACGGCCATTGTCGTCGTGGCTTTATTGCTGATATTGCCCTGGGTGTTCCGCCCCCTCACCGACGCCGCCCGTCAAATGCGCCTCATGGCCAGTGGCGAGGTGGCGCCCCATCCGCTGGAAGTGGCGCGCCACGACGAGGTCGGCGAGTTGATCCTGGGCTTCAACTCCCTACTGAAAAAGCTCACGGACCGGGAGGATGCCCTGCGCAAGAGCGAGACTCGACTGGCCTACCTGGCCCTCCACGACCCCTTGACCGGACTGCCCAACCGGGCCATGTTGGAGGACCGCCTGGAACAAGCCCTGGTGCGCGCCGAGCGCCAGCACACGCAAGTGGCCTTGCTGTTCTGCGATCTCGACGGCTTCAAGCCCGTCAACGACATTCACGGCCACGACACGGGAGACGAGGTGCTGCGGCTGGTGGCGGAACGCCTGCTGGAAGGCCGCCGCAAGAGCGACACCGTATGCCGCCTGGGTGGCGATGAATTCATCATCCTCCTGGCGGACCTGGAAGACGCCCGGGCCATGGCCGAAAACACGGCGAAGGAATACGTGACCCGCATCGCCCAACCTTTCCAGGTCCGCGACCTCTCCCTCACCCTGGGCATCTCCATCGGCATTGCCCTGTTCCCAAGCACGGCGGGGAAGGCGGGGCATCTGCTGACTTGCGCCGACACCGCCATGTACGCCGCCAAACAGGCCGGACGGGGACGCTACACAATCCACGGCGAGAACGCCTAAGCCCCTGCCATGTCCCTGCAACTCTGGCTCGCCTTCCTGCCGGCTTCCCTGGCCATCTCCCTGTCCCCCGGGCCGGGCGCCTTCGCTTCCATGGCCTCGGGCCTGCGCAACGGCTTCCTGCGTGGCTACTGGGTGGTGATCGGTTTGCAACTGGGCATCCTCGCCATTGTCGGCGTGGTGGCCGCCGGCGTGGGCGCCCTGATCCTCTCCTCCGTTCTGGCCTTTGAAATCCTGCGCTGGGTGGGCGTGGCCTACCTGGCCTGGCTCGGCATCCTCCAGTTCCGCGCCGATGGCGTACTCCGTTTCCAGGGCGACGGCCAAGGCCGGGAAACACGGCGCGCCCTGGTGCTGAAGGGCTTCCTGGTGGACGCCACCAATCCCAAGGGCCTGCTGTTCCTGTTCGCCGTAATGCCCCAGTTCATCGAACCCACATCACCCCTGATGCCCCAATACGGCACCCTGGCCGCCACCATCGTCACGGTGGACATGATCGTCATGGCCGGCTATACCCTCCTCGCCGCCCGGGCCATGCACTGGCTCGAATCCCCGCGGCGGGTACGCTGGGCCGGCCGGGGCTTCGGCCTGCTCTTCCTTTCCACCGCCATCGGCCTAGCCGTTTTCCGTCGCCATGCAACTTGAACGCATCCTCCAATCCCAAGGTTTCGGCACCCGCAAGGAATGCCGCGCCCTGATCCGCCAAGGCCGCTGTGCCGTCAACGCAGAGATCATTGACGACCCCTTTGCCGAACTGGCTCCCGCCGGCCTGGCCTTCGCCATCGACGGCGAGCCCTGGCGTTACCGGGAGAAAGCCTACGTGCTGCTGCACAAGCCGGCGGATACGGAATGCTCCCGTTCGCCCCGGGGCTATCCCGGCGTGCTGTCCCTGCTGCCGCGCCCCCTTTACGAACGGGGCATGCAGAGCGTGGGCCGGCTGGATGTGGATACCACCGGCCTGCTGCTGCTCACCGACGACGGCGCTTTCATCCACGCCGTGACCTCGCCCAAGCGCAAGGTGAACAAGGTCTATCGCGTCACCGCCAAGCACCCCATGACGCCGGCCATGTTGCAGCAGTTGGTGGACGGCGTGGTGCTCAACGACGCGCCGGATCCGGTGGCCGGGATTGCCGCCGTGCCGGTGAGCGACACGGTGTTCGACCTCACCATCCGCGAAGGCCGCTACCACCAGGTGAAGCGCATGGTGGCCGCCGCCGGCAACCGGGTGGAATCCCTCTGCCGCATCGCCGTGGGCGGCCTGACCCTGCCGACGGACATGGCGCCAGGGGGCTGGCGCTGGCTGGAGGAGGAAGACCTGAAGACGCTCTGGGGTGCCAATGTGGGCGACCCAGGCGATGATGGGGAGGAGGCATGACCGCCCTCATCACCTTCGACCGCCTGCCGCCGGCGGCCCTGGACAGCCCCGCACCTGAGCGCTGCATCGGCACGCCGCCCCAGCGCAGCACCTGGAGCGTGTACCAGGGTGACGGCGGCGAGGTGGATTGCGGCCTCTGGTCCTGCCAGCCCGGCGCCTGGCGCATCGCTTTCCACGCCCATCGCCACGAGTTTTTCCATGTCCTGGAGGGCCGCATCCGCATCACCGACGCAGCCGGCGATGCGAAGGAATTCGGCCCCGGCGACGCCTGTCATCCCCGCCGGTTTCAAGGGCGTGTTCGCCGTACTGGAGGCCGTGCGCAAGTACTACGTAATGATCGACCGGGCATAATAGGCCCTTCGCCAACAAGGAATAAGCCATGAACGACCCCGTCAAAGGCAGCAGCGCCCACGCCCCCGACCTGGATTGGAGCCAAGTGCGGGAAACCGTGCTGATGTTGGAACTGGCCGCCGGCCAGGTGGAAGCCGCGATGAAGGACTCCAACACCTCGGTGGGCGTGCTCACCGACACCTTCACTTCCCTGGCGGATACCTTGGTCACGGTGGACGTGGCCCTGGACACCCTGCCCGACAGCGTGGGCAACGGACTGGTGAAGGCGGAAATCCGCGAAGGCACACGACAGATTGGGGAGAAGGTGCACCAGGCCATCATCGCTTTCCAGTTCTACGACAAGCTGGTGCAACGCCTCGACCACGTGTGCGCCAGCCTGGCCGGGCTCAGCGTGGTGGTGTCGGACCGGGCCAAGCTCTACAACCCCGACGAATGGCTGGGCTTGCAGCAGCGCATCCGCGACAAATACACCATGGAAGAGGAGCGGGCGATGTTCGATGCCGTGCTCCAGGGCATGACCGTCAAGGATGCCCTCGCCCACTACATGCAGGCGCGCATGCAGCAGGTGGAAGAAAGCGGCGGGGACGTGGAGCTGTTCTAGGGAAACACTGATTAAATCCGTTCGCGTTGAGCCCTTCGGCGAGCTCAGGACAGGCTTGTCGAAACGCACACCGCAGAAACACTGGGCTTCGACAGGCTCAGCCCGAACGGATTTGGATGTGTTCAGTGTTTCCCTAGGACTTGAACCGGGGCCTCAGCCCCAGGTGACGGGCTTCTTTTTCTTCAGCGACCATTCCAGCAATTCCAGCAGCGGCACCGCCCGCTGGGTCAGGCTCACGGCGGCGGCCATGCCGGTTTCCTTGGTTTCCGATTCATCGTCCTGAGCACCCGTCCGGGCGGCCTTGTCCGCGTCCACCGCGGCCCGCAAGCGGGCAATGGCGTCGGGCAACTGCTCCACGGTGACGATGCCTTCGTCCGTCACCGCCTTGCCCATCAGTTGCATCATGTGCTTGGCGACGTCGCCGAACATGATGACATCGCCTGAAGCAGGCGAACGAAACGTAATAATCATGATGGGCTCCTTTCGGTCAATCCCACGGCTTGCAGCCAGGCGAGCAGTTCCGCGGCGACCGTTTCCCAATCCTTCTCCAACATCAGGCCGTGACCCATGCCGGCGTGGATAGTCGGCGCCACGCCGTAGGAGCGGGCCGTCATCTCCGCCGCGGAAACGGGCACCAGATGGTCGAATTCCGCACCGATGACATGGAGGCGTTTGCCCCCCTCGGGCAGATTGGCCAACACCTGGCTGATGCTGGGCAGGCTGAACAGCATCATGTCCCAGATGGCCCGGTGGGATTCGGGCTGGGACAGCTTGTAGTAGCGCATCAGGTCTTCCAGGGAAATATCCTGGGCGAACAGGGCGTCGCGCAGGCTTTCATAGGAAGCCTGGCCGCCGGACATGATGGTGTTGAGGTCGCCCAGGACATTGGGCTTGGTGAACATCAGGCTGACCGCCGACCCCATCAACCCCTGGGGCGGCACCGAGCACATCAGTACGGCGCCCGGCGCCGTGTGGCGTTCGAGGAATTTCTGCACGACGAAACCGCCCATGGAATGGCCGATCAACACCGGCGGCCGGGGCAGCATCGCCACCGCCTCGCCCACGTCGTTCACGTAGTCGGCGATGCAGAGACTGTCGAGGTGGTCCCGGCCCGGGCTGCCGCCATGGCCGGTAAGGGACAGGGCATAGGCATCGAAGCCGCGCTCGGCGTACCAGGCCAGGAAGTGCTCATCCCAACACCAGGCGCCGCAGAAGGCGCCATGGATGAAGAGCAGGGGAGGTGCGACAGCGTCCGGACGCGCCGGTGCGCGGTGAAGCATTTCGAGTTTTGTTTTCACGGATGGAAGGTACTCAGTGCTGCATTACCGCCGCATTCTTCTTGTGGCTCAACGGTCTGCTTGTTGTATTCGGGGCGATCAGTAGGGCTATTGTATTCGTCCCGGGGTTTTATTCCGTTGATTCGCCTTGCTCGTCGTGACGGCCCAGGGTTTTTGCCACCGCCAACACCCTTGCGGCGTGGATGCGTTGGGGAATCTGCCCGGGATCGGCGCAGGCCTTGGCGATGCCGGCGGCATCGACACCACGGGCCGCGGCCAGGGCGCTGCGCCATTGTTCCGGGGCGGCATACACCTTGTCCTGCCAACCCAGGCGGCCGCGGTAGTCGGCCTCGCAGGCGACCAGGATGTCGTCAAAGCGTTGCGGCCGCCGCAGGGCATCGCAGCGCTCCAGCACCTTGACCACGGTGAGGGGGCGCAACTCATCGACGCGATGGATCTCGCCGTGGTGGCGGGCCGCCAGCCGTGCCGCGTCACGACAATCGGTGGGCACCCGTAGCCGTTCGCACAGGGGTTCGAGCAACTGCACGCTGCGTAGTTCGTGGCCGATATGCCGCGGCAGGATGTCGGCCGGCGTGTTGCCCTTGCCCAGGTCGTGGGTCAGGCCGGCAAAACGGGCCGGCAGCGACGCATTGATGCGGGCGGCCATGTCGATCACCATCATCACGTGCACGCCGGTGTCGATCTCCGGGTGGTAGTCGGCCCGTTGCGGTACGCCCCACAGGGCATTCACCTCGGGCAGCAGTTTTTCCAAAGCGCCGCAGGATCGCAGCACGTCGAACATGCGCGACGGCTTCTGCTCCATCAAGCCCCGGGCCAGCTCTTGCCATACCCGCTCCGGCACCAGGTGGTCCACCTCGCCGGCGGCCACCATCTGCGCCATCAAGGCCTCGGTTTCCGCTGCCACGGAAAAATCGGGGAAACGGGCGGCGAAGCGGGCCAGACGCAGGATGCGCACCGGGTCCTCGGCAAAGGCGGCGGACACGTGGCGCAACACCCGGGCCGCCAGATCGCGACGGCCGCCGTGGGGATCGTAGATATTGCCCGCTTCGTCCTTGGCGATGGCGTTGACGGTGAGGTCGCGGCGGATCAGGTCCTCTTCCAGGGTCACGTCGGGGTCGGTATGGAAGACAAAGCCCTTGTAGCCGGGCGCGGTCTTGCGTTCGGTGCGGGCGAGGGCATATTCCTCCCGGGTTTCGGGATGGAGGAAAACCGGGAAATCCTTGCCCACGGGCAGATAACCGGCAGCCACCATGGCTTCCGGCGTGGCTCCCACCACCACCCAGTCCTTGTCCTGCACCGGCAAACCCAGCAGTTCATCGCGGACGGCGCCGCCGACGGAATAAATTTTCATGGGACGAAGCTTAGCAGGCCGGCCCTAGGCGCCCTAGGCCATAATCAAACCTTGTCCCCCATCCGCACGCCATGAAAACCCTGTTGCGCAATCGCCTTTTCCTGATCGGCCTTGGCCTCTTGGTGCTGGGATCCGGCCCGCTGTGGGGCATCATCCTGCTGGCGGAAATCGGTCTCTGGCCCGATCCGGATCCCAACCCCGTCGGGCCCGGCCTGCTCTTCGCCTTGACTTTCTGGCCGGCCCTGATCTGCCTGGCCCTGGGGGCGAGACAGGTCCTGCGCCAATCGCGCTGCCAGGAATGAGCGCTGTGCGCCCCCGCCTCAACCTGATCGGCCCCGGCCGCCTGGGCCAGACCCTGGCCCGCCTGTGGCAGCAAGCCGGTTGCGTGGAGATGGCCACCATCGTCGGCCGCGATGCCTCCCGCGCGCAAGCGGCGGCAGGTTTCATCGGGGCCGGCACGACGACCTCACTTGCGGCCATGCCGCCGGCGGCATTGACGCTGCTGTCCACACCGGATGATCAGTTGTCCGCCACCGTCGCAGCCCTTGCCGCCCAGGGAACACTTAGTCCCGGCGACGTGGTGTTACATTGCAGCGGCGCCCTGGGCAGCGACATGCTGGCGCCTTTGGCACAACAGGGCGCCCTCACCGCCAGCATCCACCCCCTCAAATCCTTCGCCCGGCCCGAATTGGCCATCGGCGACTTCGCCGGCACTTGCTGTGCCCACGAGGGCAATCCCGCCGCCCTGGCCCGACTACTGCCCCTGTTCGACGCCATCGGCGGTCGCTGCTTCCCCATCGCCCTCGAGCTCAAAATCCTCTACCACGCCGGTGCCGTGCTCGCCTGCAACACCCTGGTCGCCTTGATGGAAGCCTCCCTGCGCACCATGGAAGCCGCCGGCCTGCCCCGCGACCTTGCCTGGCCGGCCCTGCGTCCCCTGGTGGAAGGCACGGTACACAATATCGGCGCCCTGGGTACCGTCCAAGCCCTCACCGGCCCCATCGCCCGAGGGGATGCGGACACCGTAACCCGCCAGATGACGGCCACCGCCAGCGTCGATCCATTGTTGGGTGCGATCTACCGCGACCTGAGCCAAATGGCTCTGGCGCTGGCCGCGCCGCAACTGCCCGCCGCGCGCCGGGAGGCCCTGGAACAGGCCCTCGCCATGGACGCCGAAGCCGAAAAGCGCTATCCTTCGCCCCCTTTGCGCCCGTAGCTCAGCTGGATAGAGTACTGCCCTCCGAAGGCAGGGGTCGAACGTTCGAATCGTTTCGGGCGCGCCATAAATACCAAACGGGGCACCTCCCATCGAGGTGCCCCGTTTCATTTTCTCCGTTCCATTCGCCCCGGCTGGGCGTGGCTCATGGCCTCCCTTGACGTGCATCAAGGGGGGCCGACAAGGCTTTTGTAAGAATTAGTGGAGCACAATATTTCCAATGTGAAATATTTTATCCACAGCGCTTTTTGGCCCTACCATGGTGCTGTCGAACGGAGAGGAAGCTTTTGTGCCGGCACAGCCCCAGACCCTATTGATCGTCGACGATTCCCCGGAGAATCTGGACGTTCTTGGCGGGCTGCTGCTGCCGCACTACCGGGTGCGGGTGGCCACCTCCGGAGAACGGGCCTTGCGCATCGTCGAGTCCCAGTCCCGGCCCGACCTGATCCTGCTTGACGTGATGATGCCCGGCATGGATGGCTACCAGGTCTTCCAGCAACTGCGTGCCAACCCCGCCACCCGTGACATTCCGGTGATCTTCGTCACCGCCATGGACAGTTCCGAGGCGGAGATGCACGGCCTGGAAGTGGGCGCGGTGGACTACATCACCAAACCCATCGAGCCCACGGTGCTGTTGGCCCGGGTGCACACCCAGCTGGAACTCAAGCAGGCGCGGGACTGGTTGCGGGATCAGAACAGCTATCTCGAGGCCGAAGTGGCCAAACGCATGGCGGAGAACGAACTGATCCAGGAAGTGGGCATCCGCGCCTTGGCCCATCTTGCGGAAACCCGCGACCCGGAAACCGGCAACCATATTCGACGCACTCAAGGTTATGTGCATTGCCTGGCCCAGGGCCTGCGCAACCGGCCCCGCTTTGCCGCCACCCTGAACGACCGCTATATCCGCCTGCTGACCAGATCGGCGCCCCTCCATGACATCGGCAAGGTGGGTATTCCCGACGCCATCCTGCAAAAGCCCGGCCCGCTGAATGCGGCGGAATGGGAGATCATGAAAACCCATGCCAAGCTGGGCAGTGATGCCATCGACCTGGCCGAACGGGATGCCGCGACGCCGGTGGAATTCCTCTCCCTGGCCAAGGAAATCGCCCATTACCACCACGAAAAATGGGATGGCAGCGGTTATCCGGACGGCTTGACAGGAGAGGCCATCCCCATCTCCGCCCGCATCATGGCCCTGGCCGACGTGTTCGATGCCTTGATCTCCGACCGGGTTTACAAACCCTCTCTGTCCTATGAACAAGCCCGGGACATCATCATCGCGGGCAGGGCCTTGCACTTCGACCCGGACGTGGTGGATGTGTTTACCGCCGAATTTTCCGAGTTCTGCAAAATCGCAGATCAACATCGCGATGGCACCCAGGAGCACATGCCGTGAGTCACCCCATCCACATCCTCTTGGCCGAGGACGAAGAAATCATCGCCATCATCATCCAGGACCTGCTCGGCGCCCAAGGCTATCAAGTCACGACCTGCAACGACGGCCTGGCCGCCTGGAACCAGCTCCAGGCGGCGCCGAAAACCTACGATGTCGTGTTGTTGGACCGGGGCCTGCCGGGCCTGGACGGCATGGAGGTGCTGCGCCGGATCAAGGCCGAACCCGCCCTGGCCCATATCCCCGTCATCATGGAAACCGCCCAGGGGGATCAGGACAGCATCCGCGAAGGCCTCAGCCAGGGGGCCTACTACTACCTGACCAAACCCTTCCAGCCGGACGTGATGGTCGCGGTGGTCAAGGCGGCCCTCCAGCAGGGGCAGGAACTGCGGGAGATGGTGGACAGCGTGCGCCGTTCCGAACGGCCCCTGGCGCTGATGTACAACGGCGCCTTCCGCTTCCGGGACCTGGAGGAAAGCCGCCTCCTGGCCAACTATCTGGCGCGCACCTGTCCCGAGCCGGGCCGGGCGATCCAGGGCCTGCAAGAGCTGCTGATCAACGCCGTCGAGCACGGCAACCTGGGTATTTCCTACGAGGAAAAAGGCGACCTGGTGCTGCAAGGTACTTGGCAGGACGAAGTCCAGCGCAGGCTGCATCTCCCTGAATACTGCGAGCGGTATGTGGAAGTGCGCTTTGAACGGGGCGACGAATCCTTGCGCTTCACCATCCAGGACCAGGGGGAAGGCTTTGCCTGGACCGACTATCTCGAGTTTTCCCCTGATCGCGCTTTTGACTTGCACGGCCGCGGCATCGCCATGGCCAGCAAGCTGAGTTTGGATAAGGTCGAATACCAGGGCCAGGGCAATGTGGTGGTCGCTACGGTCAATCTACTGAACTGAATTCGGGCAAATCCGTTACGCCAAAATCCACAGTCATGCCCTCAAACCCCATGCCTCAGCAATCTCCACAGGCGGCGCGAAGAAGCGCCCTGTCCATTGTTCTGCTCTACGCCATATTTGCCGGCCTATGGATTCTGCTGTCCGACAAACTGGTGCAATGGTTGACCACCGACCCCGCCCGGGCTGCCTTGGCCAATACGTTGAAAGGCTGGCTGTTCGTCCTCGTCACGTCGCTATTGCTGTTTCGCCTGATGCAGCACTGGAAGGGCTACGCCTCGTCAACCGACGGCGTCGACCATGGGCGGCGGCCGTCCCTGGTCCTGACCTTGATTTTGACCCTGATCGTCCTCCTGACAGCCTTCGCCGCCGGTCAGAACTTTGTGGCCCAGCGCGACCTGGAAGTGGCCCGGCTCCAGACCATTGCCGATATCGAAGCCCGGGAGATCGGCAAAGGCATACGGGAACGCATAGACCTCGCGGTATTCGTGCAAACCCATCACCAGCTAGCCAACCAGTACACCTATTGGCGGACCAACCACGATCGCGTCAGCGGCGACCTATTGCGAACGCAACTGGATCAACTGCGTCAGACCCAAAACCTCACTGCTATCCAATTGCTCGATGAGCAGGGGCGGCATCTGTGGGGCAGCGCCAATGTACCGGCCGATCTGCCTCCAGCACTGAAGGGGGCAATCGAGAAAAGCATCGCCGACCATCAAGTCCATTGGGTGGGGCCTTACCGTGACGACTCGGACATGCTGAGCCTTGATTTCATTGCGCCCATCATCACGGCCAACGGGCACCCGCCCTTGGTGGTGCTGCATACCAATCCCGACGACTGGCTGTACCACACCTTGCAGAGCTGGCCGGTGCCCAGCAATAGCGGTGAAACCCTGCTCGTCCGTCGCGAGGGTGATCAGGTATTGTTCCTCAACGAATTACGCCATCGCCAGGACACCGCCGCCAAGCTGAGCATTCCCTTATCCGCGTCCGCATTGCTGGCAAACCAGGTCCTTGATGGTGAGGCCGAAGCAGGCCAACGGCTGGAAGGGGAAGACTATCGCGGCGTGGCCGTTCTGGGTGTTGCGCAACCGGTGCCCGGCACCGACTGGTTGCTCATTGCCAAGATCGATCGCAACGAACTGTATGCGGCAATCGCCCAGAGCACCCTGTGGATTGTCCTGGCCGGCTTGATGGCCCTGTTCGTGGCTGCGGCCGGCACCTATTTGCTGCGTCAACGGCATCAATTGGCCCTGGCCGCCGGCGTACAGCAGGCCCAAGCCGATCGCCTGCGTTCCCTGCAACTGCTCTCAGCGATCGCCGATGGTTCCAATGACGCCATCTTCGCCCAGGACACGGCGGGCCGTTACATCCTGTTCAACCGGGCGGCCTGCACCGCTGTCGGCAAACCGGAGGACGAAGTGCTGGGCCAGGATGACCACGCCATCTATCCAATCGCCCAGGCCGACGTGCTGGTGGCCATCGGTCGCCAGGCCATGGCGGAGAACCGCAATATCACCACCGACGAAATCCACCTCAGCACCGCCCGCGGGGAAAGGACGTTCTTCAGTACCCGGGGGCCCCTGCACGATGCCGAAGGCCATGTGGTGGGTAATTTCGGCATCCATCAGGACATCACCGAGCGCAAGGCGAACGAGCAGGCGGTCAGGGAGAGCGAAGCCCGGTTCCGTGCCCTCGTGGAACAGTCCCTTGCCGGCATCTACATCATCCAGGATGGCCGTTTCCATTACGTCAATCCCGTCTTCGCCACGATCTTCGGTTATGACGCGCCGGAAGAACTGATCGGACTCAGTGCCGTGGAGCGCGTCATCAGTCCGGAGTGCCGGGAATTGGTAGTGGAAAAAATTCGGCAACGCCTGGCGGGGGAAAAAGAAGTCGACCATTACACCTTTACCGGCCTGCGCAAAGACGGCAGCCGCATCGAACTGGAAGTCCATGGCCGTGCCTTCGATTACCAGGGTAGGAGGGCCGTGATCGGTGTCATCCTCGATATCACGGCCCGCAAAGCAGCGGAAGACGCCCTGCGGGCCAGCGAAATCCGCTTCCAGGATATTGTGCAGGCCTCCGCCGACTGGGTTTGGGAAGTGGATGCTGAAGGCCATTACACCTTCGTTTCAGACAGCGTGAAGGACATCTTGGACTACACGCCCGCAGAAGTTCTGGGTAAAAAGCCCATGGATTTCATGCCGAAGGACGAAGCCATCCGCGTCACCGCCGGATACGCTTCCTTCGTCGAAAGACAAGTGCCTTTCCGCGACATGGAGCACTCCAGTCTGCGCAAGGATGGCAGCCTCTGCTATGTCCGCGTCAACGGTGTGCCGGTAAAGGACAAAGATGGGCACCTCGTCGGCTACCGAGGGGTAGGCCGAGACATCACCGAACGGAAACGGGCCGAGCAGGAATTGAAAAACAGCGAGGTCCGGTTCCGTACGCTCTTCGACAATGCCTCCGTCGCAATCATGATCCATGAGCAGGGCACCCTGAAGGTCTTGGATGCCAACCCAAGGGCAATCACGGCACGGGGCTATGCCACGCTGGAAGAACTACAGCAGGGAAAGTTCTGGAGCACCTCTCCCTATGGTTACGAAGACGCCTTGCTACTGGGACACAAAGCCGCCAGTGAAGGCCCCCAGCATTTTGAATGGCGTCGGGACGGCCCCAACGGCGAGGTGTTCTGGGACGACGTGATGCTCAGCGAAATATCCCTTGGCGACGAACAGCGGATGCTATCGATCGCCGTGGACATCACCGCGCGCAAATCGGCGGAAGAGGCGCTGCACACCAACGCCCGCTATCTGAGGGCATTGCTCGACAATTTCCCCTTCATGGTCTGGCTGAAGGATACTGAAAGCCGTTTCCTGGCTGCGAACAAAGCTCTGGCCCAGGCCGCCGGCCTTGCCGACCCCGAGGAGTTGAAGGGCAAG
>RXJP01000095.1:35456-46382 GCA_003963315.1 Rhodocyclaceae bacterium
CCGCCCTGGCAGAGAAGTATCGCGCCGACGACCTCAGCGTACTGCAAAGCGGGAAGTCCAAAGTGGTCGAGGAAGAAATCGCAGTACCGGGACGAAGATTCTGGAGCGAGACGTACAAATCCCCGGTGGAATTGGATGGCCATATCATCGGCACGGTGGGATTCGCCCGGGACATCACCGAACGCATGACCACCGAGGCCGAATTGCGCAATCGCTACGAAGAACTGCAACGATTCAACCGGGTCATGGTCGGACGGGAAATGGAAATGATCTCGCTCAAACAGCAGGTCAATGCCCTTTCCCTGGCGCTCGGTCGGGCAGCCCCCTATGCGCTGTCCTTTCTGGATGCTGAGAGGTCGGACTTTTCACCCCCTGGAGACAAGGCATGACTTCCCCGGGGCACGGAAAAACACCGGTGGATCCGCCACATCGGCCTCGGTTCGGCCCATCCATGTATTACGGCTTGGCAGTTGCCTTGACGGCCCCGATGCTCTTCCTCAGAGAAGCCATTCCGGTCCTCTCCAACGACAAGCCGCTGCTGATCCTATTCATGCTGCCCATACTGATCAGCGCCTTGCTGGGAGGTCTTGGCCCGGGGCTGCTGGCAACCGTTGTTGCCACCGTCGGCACCAATTATTTTCTGATTCCTCCTTTTCACAGTTTTTCCATGATGTCGGGGACCGACAGCCTGCAATGGGGAACGCTCATCGCCAACGGCATCCTGGTAAGCGTCATGAGTGAGCTACTGCATCGTTCACGGCGGCGGGAAATAGGCCGATGGCAGCAACTATCGACCATGCGAGACGAGTTGCTGCAAAGCGAAACCCGCTTCCAATTGGTCTTCGAACAAGCGGCGGTGGGCATGGCCCTGATCGGGCCGGACGGGCACTGGACCTTGGTCAACAGTAAAGCCTGCGAGATCGTCGGCTATTCCAATGAGGAATTTCAGCAACGCACCTTCTTGGACATCACCCATCCCGACGACGTGAACATCAGTCGCAAGCAGATGAAGCGGCTCACGGCCCGTGAACTCGAAAGCTATTCCCTGGAAAAACGTTATCTGCGCAAGGATGGCACTGCCATATGGTGCGACGTCACCGTGGCTGCCATATGGAAAGCGGATGGCACGCCGGAACACTTCATCACGGTGATCGAGGATATCCAGCGGCGCAAGGAAGCGGAAGCGGAACTAAAGGATAGCGAACAACGCTTCCGCCGCATGATTGATGAAATGCCCTGGCCGCTCTGCCACGTTGACAAGGAGCGGATCCGGCTCAAAGGCAACGCCCGCTTTCAACAGGTATTCGGCTACAGCCCAGCCGACGTACCCACCCTGGACGACTGGTGGCAGAAGGCTTACCCCGACCCAGCCTATCGCCAATGGGCGCTCAATACCTGGAATGCGGCGGTGGAGCGGGCAGCGGAAGCCGGAAAGGACATCGAGGCCATCGAATACCGGGTGACATGCAAGGATGGAAGCCGACGCTCGGTGCTCATCTCGGGCATTGCCCTGGGTGACGAGTTCCTTGCCACATTTCTCGATGTTACCGAGCAACGTCAAACGGAAGACGCCCTGCGTCGCAGTCAGATGCAATTGCGCCGGTTTATCGAGTGCGTACCCACCAACATCGCCATGTTCGATCGGGATATGAACTACCTGGCCGCCAGCGAACACTGGATCGCCGATTATTGCCAAGGCAACACGGACATCGTTGGACGACACCACTATGCAGTGAATCCCGACATCAGCGAAGAATGGAAGCAGGTTCATCGCCGCGGCATGGCGGGAGAGATGCTAAAGAAAGACGAGGACCGCTGGCTGCTGCAGGACGGCAGCACGCGCTGGATAAACTGGGTCGTGCTGCCCTGGACCGATGAGTACGGCGAGATTGGCGGCCTCATCATTTACAGCGAAAACGTCACCGCGCGCAAACAGGCGCAGGATGGGTTGCGCGCCGCCCAGGCTGCCGCCTTGGAAGACCAACGAAAGGCCCGCCTGGCCGCGCTGAACCTGATGGAAGATGCCTTGGCTGCCCAGGCAAGCGCAGAAGCCGCCAATGCCTTGCTCAGGGAAAGCGAAGACCGGCTGGTGATGGCCCAGACAAGCGCCCACATCGGTATCTGGGATTGGGATATCCGTAACGACGTGACCTACTGGTCGCCGGAATGCGAACGGCTCTATGGTGTCGCACCCGGTGGCCTACGGAGCAACGAGGTTTGGCGCTCCCGGGTACACCCCGATGACCTGGAACTGGTGGACAGCCAATGGGAAAGCCATATTGCCAAAGGCGAGGCCTTCGAAGTGGAATACCGTATGCGTATGGATTCCGGGGAAATCCGCTGGCTGGTGAGCAAGGGCAGTGCGCAATACGACAGCGAAGGCAAGCCGATCCGGCTTTCGGGTATCGCCCTGGACATCACCGAGCGCAAGCGGACAGAAGAGCAATTACGCCAACTGGCCCAAGCCGTGGACCAAAGTCCGGAGAACGTGGTCATCACCGATCTGGATGGCAAGGTCGAGTACGTCAACGAATCCTTCCTGCTGAATACCGGATATCGGCGGGAAGAGATCATCGGTCAGAGCTCGCGCCTCCTGCAGTCCGGCAAAACGCCGAAAAGCACTTACGAAAGCCTGTGGTCTGCCCTCACCGCAGGCAACAATTGGAAAGGGGAGTTCATCAACAAACGGCGGGACGGCAGCGAATACGTGGAATTCGCCATCATCAACCCCATCCGCCAAGCCGATGGTCGCATCACCCATTACGTGGCGGTGAAAGAAGACATTACCGAGAAAAAACGCCTGGGCCAGGAACTGGATCAGCACCGCCATCACCTGGAGGAGCTCGTGGCCAGCCGGACCCGGGAACTGGAGGCGGCGCGCGCCCTGGCGGATGCGGCAAACCAGGCCAAGAGCAGTTTCCTAGCCAATATGAGCCACGAAATCCGCACGCCCATGAATGCCGTCATTGGCCTCACCTATTTGATGAGAAAAAGCTCGGCGACCACGGAGCAGTTAGCACGTCTGGACAAGATCGACGGCGCGGCGCGGCACCTGCTGTCCATCATCAACGACATTCTGGATTTGTCCAAGATCGAAGCTGGCCGCCTGGAATTGGAAGAAACCGACTTTCTCCTCGGTGCGGTACTGGACAACGTCCAGTCCCTCATCGCGGAACAGGCCCGCAGCAAGGGCTTGTCCGTGGAGATGGATACAGACTCGGTACCTCGCTGGCTGCACGGCGATCCCACACGCCTGCGCCAAGCCCTGCTGAACTATGCCGGCAATGCCATCAAGTTCACCCATAGCGGCACGGTCTGGCTGCGCGTCCGCCTGTTGCAGGAATTCGGCACGGGGCTATTACTCCGTTTCGAAGTGGAAGACACCGGCATCGGCATTCCCCCGGAAAAATTGGGCGGCCTGTTCGAAGCCTTCAGCCAGGGCGATGTATCCACCACCCGCAAATACGGCGGTACCGGCCTGGGACTGGCGATCACCCGTCGCCTGGCCCACATGATGGGCGGCGAAGCGGGCGCCGAAAGTGTGGAAGGACAGGGCAGCACCTTCTGGTTCACCTGCCGCCTGAAGCGCGGCGTGGGGATTGCTCAGGACATGACCGCCGAACGGGAACAAGGCAGCGGGGAATCCGAATTGCGCAAGCGCCACAGCGGCGCCCGCATCCTCTTGGCAGAGGACAACCCCATCAACCGGGAAGTGGCGACGGACATCCTGCAAGGAGTCGGCCTGGTGGTGGACACGGCGGAAAATGGCCGCATCGCCCTGGAAAAAGTCCGCTCCGGCCAATACCAATTGGTGCTGATGGACATGCAGATGCCCGAGATGGACGGGTTGGAAGCCACCCGCGCGCTCCGCAGCGAAGCCGCCGGGAAGGATATCCCCGTGGTCGCCATGACCGCCAATGCCTTCGAGGAAGACAGGAACGCCTGCCTGGCGGCGGGCATGAACGACTTTGTCGCCAAGCCCGTGGTGCCGGCGCTGCTTTACGGCACCCTGCTGCGCTGGCTACCGGCGAAAACCGCGGGCGGCGATGCGTCTACTGCGCCTGGTATCGCTGCCGCACCGGCGACACCCGGGCCATCGTTGCAGGACTGGGCTGCCATCCCTGGGTTGGACACCGGCCAGGGATTGGCGGTGGTCCAAGGCAATGGGGACAAGTACCGGCGGCTGCTGCAAATGTTCGCCGACAGCCACGGCAACGACATGCAACGGGTGCAGGGCTACCTGACCGAAGGAAAAGCCGATGAGGCGCAACGGATTGCCCACAGCCTGAAGGGCGTCTCAGCAACCCTTGGTGCAAGGCTTGTGTCCGATTTGGCGGCGAAGTTGAACACAGCCCTGCGCCAACAAGCCGGCTTGGAAGAATGCGCAACCCTGGCGCAACAGTGCGAAGAAGCACTGACGTCCCTGGTCCAGGCCATTCAAGCATTGCCGGAAAAGTCCTCGCCGACCTTGGCTTCCCCGACTGCGGAGTCGGCGGAGCTGGCCAAGCAGGTGGTGGCGGAGCTGACTGCGCTGCTGGCGGACAGCGACATCCGCGCCGGCACCCTGGCGGCGGAATCCGCCGGGCTGCTACGCGCCCACTTGGGCGACTGCTATGAACCGCTGATGCAACAGATCGGGCAATTCGACTACGAACAAGCCCTGGCAACCCTGCGCAGTTTCGTTGCGAGGAAGGGCTGACAGCGGCGCTGGCGGTGGCGGTTCAGCGGATTTCGAACATGCGGGAGAAATTCGCCACCGTGAGCACCTTGCTCACATTGTCAGAGGGTTTCATCAGCACCACCTGTCGCGCCGACACCGTGGCCTTGTCCCGCAACAGCAGCAGCATGCCCAGCGCGGCGCTATCCATGTATTCCACCCCCGACAGGTCGACCCGGATCTCCGCCGCATGGTGGGCCAGGGCCTTGCCGCAAGCACCGCGGAATTCCGGGTGGGCGGAAAACTCGAAGCGGCCCGTCAATTGAATGACGCTGGCGTGGTCGTGGAAGCTCAGCTGGATGTTCATGACGTCAGGCGCTTAAAAGGAAGAGGGGGCCACAGGCAGCGCCATCATTCTAAGGCCCTTTATTTAATATGGTTAACCCTGTTTCGGGCCGGCCTTGGGGGTAAGCCGTCAAACCCTGCGGCAGTAGGACACCAGCCTTTGTCTGCGGTTAACCCCGCCCAAATAGCCGGGTGCCACGGCCTCCAGGGCTGTGGGCGCAATGCCAAAAGGGAAAACCGTGCCGGCGGGGCACAGGTTGTCCTGCTTCATGGAGGCGACATTGTCCCGGGTCATGGGGCCTCCCGGCAGACACTCCATCAGCAAGGCCTGCAAGTAGGAAAGGCCGGGGGATAGGCCGATGATGGGCCGCGGATGGCCGCACACCTGCCCGACATAGGCCACCAACTGGCGCAGGGTGTAGCCATGGGGGCCGCCCAGGTCGTAATGCCGGCCATGGCTCTCGCTGCGGCACAGGCTGTCCGCAAAAGCCGCCGCCACATCCTCCACCCACACCGGCTGGAAACGGGCATCGGGACAGGCCAGGGGCAGTACCGGCGCAACGCGCAGCAGACGGGCGAACAAGTTGAGGAAGTTGTCCCCATCGCCGAAGATCACCGAGGGACGAAACACGGTGACGGCCAGGCCCGAAGCGGCGCCTTCGGCCACATTGCGTAGTGCGGCTTCTCCGGCCGCCTTGGAGCGCAGGTAGTGGGAAGGGGCATCGTTTGCGGCGCCCAGGGCGGACATATGCAGGAGACGCGGCACAGCGGCAGCCCGGGCGGCGAGGGCAATACGGCGCGGCAGCGCCACATGGACCCGCTGGAAATCGCCCCGCAGGATACCGACCAGGTTGATCACCGCATCCCGTCCGGCCATCAATCGGGCTAGTTGCTTATCGTCGTGGATGTCGGCGGCGACCACGTTCACCATCGGATTGACCGACAGCTCCCGTGCCCGGACAGGGCGTCGCGTCGGGATGGTCACCCCATGGCCGGCGGCCGACAGCCGCCGCGCCAGATGGCTACCGACGAATCCGGAACCGCCGAGGAGAAGGATGTTCATGGCAACTCATCCGCCGCGCTGTCCCCGGGCCGGCGCGGCTGCACCACGCCTAGACGGGTCTTCAAGGATTGCGGTTTGTCCTGGAACATCGCGGCATAGTACGCGCTGTTGCTCATGACCTTCTTCACATAATCGCGGGTTTCGGCGAAGGGAATGGTTTCGGCGTAGATGGCGCCCTCCAGGGGTTTGTCGGAACGCCATTTTTGCGCCCGGCCCGGCCCGGCGTTGTAGGCAGCGCAGGCCAGTACCGGATGGTTGTCCAAACTGCCCAGCACCAGTTTCAGGTAGTTGGTGCCCAGGGTCACATTGGTTTCAGTGTCCATCATCTGTCCGGGGTGGTAGCTGGCCAAACCGATCTTCTTCGCCACCCATTTCGCGGTGGCGGGCATCACCTGCATCAGGCCCTTGGCGCCGACGCCGGACTTGGCGCTCATGACGAAACGGCTTTCCTGGCGGATCAGGCCGTAGATCCAGCCGCTATCCAGGGCCAGCTCCCGCGCCCTGGGGTCCACCTGGTCGCGGAACGGAGCCGGGTAGCGCAAGACGTAATCGTGCTGATCGCGGGTACGGTCGGCGGCGCTGATGGAACGGTCAATCACGTCGTTGCGGCGGGCCAGTTCTGCGGCCGCCAGCAGTTGGCGGTCGTCCATGCCGCGCAGGGTCCAGTTCCATTCCTTGACGCCTTCGACCCGGGCATCCAGGCGCAGCAGCGCCAAAGCCTGGCGCAGACCGGGATTGGCGGCAGCGGCGGCCAGTTCATCGCTGGTGGGAGGCAGGGCCCGGGGCGGCACGGTGACGTTGCGCCCCATTTCCTCGTCGGCCAGATTGCCATAAAAACTAGCCTGGCCGCTGATGCGTCGATAGAGGGCGAAGGCCTCATCCCGCTTGCCCTGGGCGGCATAGGCGCGGCCCAGCCAATAGGTCCAATCGGGCTGCGCCGCCAGGGCCGGCGGCATCTGCTCCACCGCACGGCGCACCGCCGGCCAATCAAGGACACGCAAGGCGGCGCGCACGCGCCAGGCCATTTGTTCTTCGCTCAGGTTGGCGCCGGCGGCCAGGTCGTACCAGGACACGGCTTCCGGCATGTGGCGCTTGGCCGCCTGCATGGCGATCTGCCCCCAGGCGTAGGCGCGTTCGCCGTCACCGATACGGCTTTCTATGCGGCGCAGGCGATCGGCGGCTTCCGCCGGGTCCTGCCGCGCCACGCGGCCCACCGCGAAGATGGCCATTTCCCGCCCCAGGCGCTGGCTCTCGAAATTGCCCGAGAGCAGGGCGAGGTGACGCATGGGCTTGTCGGCGATGGCATTCAGGGTCTTGCCGTCGGGCATCTGCTTGTCGGGCAGATAGCGGGCGGCAGCCTGGGCCTCCCGCAGCTTTCCGGCATCCAACTGGCGGCGGACGCGGTCCCAGACATCGTCCAGGCCGATACGTTTTTCCGTCACCAGGGCATCGGTGACCGGGGTGCAGGAGTCGGGCATCTCCGCCGGGGCGAACCAGGCCGGGCGCGCCTCGTCCAGCGCGGTGCGGTCGCCCTGGCCATAGCGGTCCTGCCAGGCGTAACACTGGGTTTCCAGGTCGGGCTGGGGCAGGCGCGAATATTCGCGGCGGAAGGGCTCCCATTGGCGCTTGCGACCCAGGACCTTGAGCCATTCGCTGCGGAATTTTTCCGCCAGGTAGCTGCCGTTGTTGCGTTCCAGATAGGCACGGAAAACATTCTCGGCGCCGTCCTCCTCCAGCCGCAAGCGCAGCAGGTAGTACTCGGCCCAGGGCTCCAGGTCGTTGCCGCGCAGGGATTCCAGGCTCTTCGACAGCCGCGCGGCGTCGCCCACCCGAAACGCTTCCTTGGCGGCAAGGAAGGCCGTATCTCCGCTATCCGCGATGGCAAGCCATGGGAACAGCGCCAAGGAAAGCCAGGCCGCGGCGCGCTTCATCGTATAGTTCGCATTCATGAATTCAATCTAGCACAGGCGTTGTGAGCCTCTTGCCCGAAAATCAACGACAAATCGACGTTGTTCGCAGCGCCATGAGAAATGCCTGTCTCGCGGCGAGGGAAGCCATGGGCGAGGCCGAGCACCGCAGGGCTTCCACACTGATCCAGGGCCACTTGCTTCAAGCATTGGGGAGGCGCTCCCCTGGCGCCTTGGGGTTTTGCTGGCCGGTACGGAGCGAATTCGACCCGCTCCCCTTGGCCTTCGAACTGCACCACCGGGGATGGCAGCTCTGCATGCCGGTGGTGGTGGCCGCCGCTTCGCCCATGGCCTTCCGCCTGTGGACACCGCACACTGCCATGAAGCCGGGCTATTACGGCATTCCCATACCCGACGACGAGACTGCGGTGGCGCCCGACACACTGCTGCTGCCGTTGGTGGCCTTCGATCCCCACGGCTACCGCCTCGGCTACGGCGGCGGCTACTTCGACCGCACCCTGGCGGCCTTGACGCCGCGCCCGACCACGCTGGGCGTCGGCTTCGAATTGGGGCGGGTGGACACCACCCATCCCGGCCGTTACGACATTCCGCTGGACCAGGTCGTCACCGAGGCGGGCATCCTCGTCGTCAACAAAACATAATCGTCGGCCTGCGCCGCGCTGCCGCTTTGGGCTACCATCGGACTACTTCAAACCCGGAATTGCCAGACATGAAGCACGCGTCCCCCGGTTGCGATTACCTGCTGCTCTGCGCCCAGCTTTGCGCCACGGTGCTGGACGATTGCAGCGAGGTGATGTCCGACGCCCTGGGGGCGGCGGTCCGGCGCCTCCTGGCGGTGGAGGAAGGCGGTTTTTTCAATGACGAGGACGCCATCCCTGCCGGATTCACTTTGCGCGCAGCGGTGCAGCACGGGGGCGACTGCCATGGCATTTACGCCTGCAATGGGGCGGACCACCTGGAACCGCGCCTGAACGCCCTGGCCGCCTTCACCGCCCAACTCTTCAGACAGCGCAACCAGATCAAGCGGCAGGGGGAAATCCTCGACCACATCCACGATTCGGTGATCACCCTCGATCTGGCCGGGTTCATCACCGGCTGGAACAAGGGCGCGGAGCGGCTGTTCGGCTACCTTGCGGAAGAGGCCCTGGGGCGCAACCTGTTGTTCCTCTACGCCGACGAAGAAGCGGAGGACAGCCTGTTCCACGACGCCTTTCTCGAACATGGCGGACGGGAAATGGAAGTTCGCCGCCGCCGCAAGAATGGCGACGAGTTCTGGGCATCCATGTCCCTTTCCCTGGTGCGGGACGAATCGGGTCACCCCAGCAGCCTGATCGGCTATCTGCGGGATATCACCGACCACCTTGAGGCCGAACAGAATCTGCGCCTGCATTCACGCATTTTCGAGAACAGCGACCAAGCCATCCTCATCACCGATGCCAAGGAAAAAATAGTCTCGGTGAATCCGGCCTTCTGCCGCATCACCGGCTATACCGCCCAGGACGTGTTGGGCAAGACACCGCGACTGTTCAGTGCCGACCGGCACGATGCCCTGTTCTACGACAACATGTGGGCCGCCCTGTCCAGCACCGGCCGCTGGCAGGGGGAGCTGTGGGACCGGCGCAAGAACGGGGAGGACTTCCCGCTATGGACGTCCATCACCGCCGTGCGCAACAGCCAGGGCGAGGTCACCCACTACTTTTCCATCTTCACCGACATCACCGAGCGCAAGCTGCAGGAAGAGCAGATCCACCATATGGCCTATTACGACGATTTGACCGGTTTGCCCAATCGGGCATTGCTGTTCAAATTGCTCGACCAGGCCCTCAACGAATCCCGCCGCAACCGTAACCCCGGCGCCCTGCTGTTCGTGGACCTGAACCGTTTCAAGCCCATCAACGACACCCTGGGCCATGATGCCGGCGATGCCCTGCTGAAAGAAGTGGGCCTGCGCTTCCGTGCCGTGCTGCGCGATGCGGACGTGGTCTGCCGCCACGGCGGCGACGAATTCGTGGTGGCCTTGATCGACGTGGCCCGGCATGAAGACCCCGGCGTGGTGGCGCAAAAACTCCTCTCCAGTCTCGACGCGCCCTTCCTCATCCAGGGCCACGAATTGCAGATCGGCGCCTCCATCGGCATCAGTGTTTTCCCCGACGATGCTTTCGACGCCGACACCCTGCTGCGTTACGCCGACATCGCCATGTACCGGGCCAAGCAGTCCGACAGCGACAGCTATGTGTATTTCAGCCACGAAATGAACCAGCGTTCCTTGGAGCGGCTGACCATCGAGGCCAGCCTCAAGCGGGCCCTGGAACGCAACGAACTGTTGCTCTACTACCAACCCAAAGTGGACTTGGGCAGCGGCGCCATCGTCGGCGCTGAAGCCCTGGTGCGCTGGAAGCATCCCGAGCGGGGCATGGTGCCGCCAGGGGACTTCATTCCCGTGGCCGAAGAGACCGGCCTGATCGTCGCCATCGGCGACTGGGTCATGGATGCCGCCTGCGCCCAAGCCAAGGCGTGGATGGATGCCGGCATGGGCACCACCCGCATCGCCGTCAACCTGTCGGCGCGCCAATTCGCCCCCGGCCTGCCAGCCCGGGTCAAGACAGTGCTCGATCATTACGGTTTGCCGCCCCAATGGCTGGAACTGGAAATCACCGAGAGCATGCTGATGCACAGCGCCGAAAGCGTCATTTCCCTGATGGAGGAACTGACCGCCCTGGGCGTTTCGCTCTCCCTGGACGACTTCGGCACCGGCTATTCCAGCCTCTCCTATCTCAAGCGCTTTCCCATCGAAACCCTCAAGATCGACCGCTCCTTCATCATGGGCACACCGGACGATGCCAACGACTGCGCCATTGCCGGCGCCATCGTCAGCATGGCCAAACGGCTGCGCCACCGGGTAATCGCCGAGGGTGTCGAGACCGTGGAACAGG
>RXJP01000080.1 GCA_003963315.1 Rhodocyclaceae bacterium
CTGTTTTTTACATGAATCCCTGCCGACCCTCTAGTAGGACTGATCTGGTGGCTGGCGCTGATAAGTCGAAACGCGCGCGCCCATCGAATTTAGAAAGAAACGGTCGCTTGGGTCACTCAATCCTTGACTATGGACGCTGGTCTATGTTGACCGGTGTTCCGGCCAGAGCTGACCTGTTCTGCTGTTGTTGGCCGCGACCTGTCGGCGAACGTCCGCATCCGTTTTCGGCCCGAGGTCCGAGAACGACAGACACCTGCCGTTCGTTTTCCCGAAGCACCAACGGCAGATATCCGAGTCGAGCAGTCACACGGATCGACTATCTGCGAATTCCAATGAAACCCGCCACCCGTTCCGATTCAAAGTCGGCCACGGTTTCCAATGGCCAGCAGCCAGTGATTTAGTTGCTACAGCCCAAGCTCGCTGTGCGAGCCAAGCCGAACGAGTTGCAACGTCGCATCATTTGGCTTTCGATTGATCAGCACCAGGTCGGGCTTGACGTGACAATCCCGATGATCCTTCCACTCGCCCGTAAGCGCATGGTCACGGTGCCGAGACTCTAGCGGCTGATCGCATGCCAGAGGCTCCAAGACCAGCTCCAAGTCGGCATCGAGCGTTGCCTGATGCTGGCCTTTCGCCTCACGTTTGTAGTCGCGCCTGAATTGGCCGGTCGGGTCAATCTTCCGCATGCAGGTCCGCCATCAACGCCCCAACGCTGTTGAAGCTCTTGAGGTTGCCGGCGCGAGCTTCGCGCATGGCTGCGATGGTTGTTTCGTTCGGAATCAGAGGCTCGAATGGCAATGCCTTCTCGCGGGCGACGCGGATTAGCATGATGCGGAAGGCATCGGAGACGGTCAGCCCCATTGCAGCAAGAACAGCGCTTGCCTCTGCCTTTATGTGCTCGTCGATGCGCGCACGAACAACAGCATTGGTAGTCATGATTCATTCCTCCTAGTAGATGAGCTACATTGTAGCCCAACCCTAATCACCCTGCCACGGCGATTGTTATAGCGGCAATACCAGTGGCGGGTATCGAGCGGAACGCCTGGCCAACTTTGGATCGGAATCAGTGGCAGGGTTTGCATCGGAATGCGTGGCTGCTTTGGGGTGGAATACGCAACTATCCGCCGACAGCACCTCGGCCCGTGCAGACGTTCGCCTAGTAGACTTGCCCCGTCTGCACGGTGTTTAGCTGCCAGTGAAATGTCAGCCGCTACGCCTGTCAGGGCGTAGCGGCCTTGCTTTAACGCTTGTGCTTCGTCGGATCAACCAAAACGTACCCTTGACCTGGGCGCGGAGTCGGCGGCAATGGTTTGCCCTGAATGCCCGTGACCTCGTTACCGGTTTTGGGGTTTTGATACTGGCCCGACTTAGGTGCCGGAGTGCCCGGCTTCAGCGTTTTGCTCATGGTGAATCTCCTATAAATGAGCAGTTACTACACCGAGGCCGATCTCTTGTGATATTTGGCTTTTCTTGCGATCCGGCCAAAAATCAGTGAAACTCGTTGTTGTCTAACGACGGCGGTCTCTTGGGAGATCGTTTTTCGCTTGGGTAGCTCGAACTACCCAAGCGATCCCCACCACTTGAATCAGCCGGGTGGCTGATCCAAATCCTTTCAGCTCGCGAGCGTCTGTTTTCCCCCGAGCCGTGCATGGGTCTGTTGTTTCAATGCAGTCATTCCTCCCTTTTTCTGGACTACACCCGAATTGGCAGCGACACTTGCGGCTGAATCGGTACTAGGGTTCTTGCGTAAGCCTTCAGGATGTCGTTGTAGAGATCGGCATGTTTGGGGGCCTCAACCGTAATAATCAGCGCGTACCTGATCTTTTCAGGGCTGTTGGCTTTCGCGCCAGCTTCTCGGGCGTTGTAGTGAATATCGAAAACCGGGTTGTCGAGGCTGCTTCCACGCATCTTCTTCTCGCCGTGTAAAACCGTTTCCCACTTTCCGAGGTCCGACCTACGCTCCTCCTCGGTTGCGTATTTCTTCATTTCGAAGAACCCTTTGGTCTCGGCATTGGCCTTGCCAACCTTGACCTTCTTGTCGCTTGGCCGGAAAACAACCTCTAGGCCAGCTCGCGTATATGCAGCCGCGTCCTGTGGATCGGTGGGTGATGCATAGCAGAAAGTGGCCTTCAGCCGGATATTGCCGGTCAGGCCTTCACTGGGAAGGGGGAGCGTCGCACGAAGATATTTGCCGGGTTTCAACTCACCTTGATAAACAACTCGAGCTATGCCGGGAGGACACGTGATGATGCTCATTAGGTCGTCTGGTACTTTCCCCCAGCCCACCTCAAGTTTGTCGTGGGTCGACGGATTTGCGGAGTGCACCAGAAGCGCCTTGATGGCGAGCGGTGAAAGCTCCGCACCCAGAATGGCACGAATACCGACAGCGCTGCGCAACAAGTAGGGTGACGCGAAGCTGGTGCCGAGCTGCGGAACGAGCGATGGGGTTTTTCCGGTCGAGAGAACGTGAAAGTACTTGTCCCCGTCACCGCCGAATGCCATCAAATCTGGTTTAACGACCCCGGGGCTTCGGCCGGGACCAATTGCGCTGTAGGAAGCCCTGGCCCAATCCTCGTCGACATCATTTGTCGCGCCTACGGCAAGCGCATTCACACAGTCGGAGGGCACCTGCACTCGGGCATTGCCGGACAAGCGATCCATGTGGCCGTTGTTGCCTACGGCAACTGTCATCAAGGTGTCGCCGTCACTAAGTAGTTCATCGATCACCGATGTCCAAGCATGAACGTCAGTATCCTCGATCGGCAGGTCTGGGCCCAAGCTGAGATTGACAAACTGATATTGGCGCGACAGCAAGACTTCTTCGACAAACCCCAATGTCCGGAACAGCTCGAGCGGATCCTCTGTTCCAGCATCTTTGTCGAGTACTCGCAGGTGATCAACGTAGGCATACGGTCGGTGAGCGTTGCCATTGGGTTGGATCGGGCCAAAGAGAAAAGCGGAAGTGACTGCCAGCCCGTGCTCCAGACCATGTGGATCATCGTCCGCATTCTCATCGAGAACGCGATAAGAACGCAGCCATGGTTTGATGGCGTGGTGTTTGGGTAGCCCGCCATCCAGGATCGCGACTTTGGGCTCAGAAGACAGGGGCTGTTCGACGGGCAAGGAGCACCCTACGTTTACTCCACCTGACCGTAGAACGGGCCGTAAACCACGCAATTTTGGCATTGGACGGATGACGCGAACAAAAACGAAATCTGCCAACTGTTGAACATTGTCATGCTTACCTTGGACGGGGACAAACCAGAGGTTGCCTGCCCTGAAGCCCAGATCGCTGTGCACCTTGACCTCGGCATTCTTTGCAAACTTGGAAAATGCCCGCTGCACAAACTGGGCATCCTCATCAGGTAACAAGTGAATCCCGACCTCGAAGAAATGATCCTTCTTTGTACCGAGCGACTGAATTCGATCACTGGGGTTGAAAGGCGAGAAGCTTTCAATATGCGCCAGATCGAGAGCTTCATCCGATTCGGCCTCAACCTCGTTGGCCCAGGATTTCAAGTTGCGAAATGACTGCCGCTTGCCAGCAATAAATAGCTCTGTCGTGGTGCATTCCCGCGGCTGCCCCTTCTTCGTCCAACCATCTGGAGTGACCTTTACGGTCCGACTGCCGACGGACTCGAGACCAACCGAGCGGAGCAACGCGACCGGGAAAAATGAACGCGCGATGTAGCTCGGATTCATTGTCAGCCGGGCGATCCCAAAATCACCCGGGCAAGCATCCTGTGGCAATGAATCGAGGGCTTTGGCAACGGAAGTGAATTGTGGGGTCAGTCGTTGTTGTGCGACCTGCAGTGAGTACACCTCGGCTTTGCCGGGCATGCGTTTGGGGCCTTTGATTTCATTGGTCAGCAGCTCGCCGCGCCCAATCAAGAAGTTCGTTTGGCTCATTGGTCAGATTTCCTCCCAGGTGTCTTCTTGGTGCTGGCCCCTTGTTCGGCCGAATACTTGCGAATCGTGTCTCGGCTGACGCCTGTGATATCAGAGATGGTGTGCTGAGACAGTCGGGTTTGCTTTGCAAGCAATACCGCTAGATCAATCCGTCCCTGCCGATCCAGTGCCAATGCTCGGGATTTGATGAACTCTTCGATCAGATCGGCATCCGAGGCGGTGCCAAGCACAACGGCACGGCGAAAACGCTGAATTTCTCGCTCAATGTCACTGAATGATTCGCCGTTGAACGCAAAGGCCAGAATATCGGCCCAGCGGCCGAACAGTCCGAAGTCAGGGCCAAGGAACTGCTTGATTGCGACCCTGATGGCCGAAATGTCTGGCATCCCGAACTCAACCACTAAATCAAAGCGCCGCCACAAGGCGGGGTCGATTAGTTCCGGGTGGTTCGTGGCGGCCAGCAGTAAGCCAGTGGCTGGCCATTCGTCCACTTCCTGTAGGATTACGGTAACCAGCCGCTTGAGTTCACCGATGTCGGTGTCGTCACTACGTCGCTTGGCGATGGCATCGATTTCATCTAGCAGTAGGACACAGGGGCTACGCTTGGCAAAATCGAGCGCCGCTCGAAGATTATTGCCGCTACGACCGAGTAAGCTGCTCATGACTGCAGTGAGGTCGAGAACGTAGAGGGGTACCCCGAGCTTTGCTGCCAGCCATCGAGCAGTCAGGGTTTTGCCCACACCTGGTTTGCCGACAAAGATTGCCGATCTCGTTGGGGTTAATCCAGAGGCCTCCAAGCGCTTTGATTGGCGACGTTCCTCGATGAGTTGGAGTAAGTTTTCTTCGAGGGCCCGCGATAAAAGTGGAGCCTCTCGGTCAGGAGAGTCCTTGAACACCTTGAGCAGCGACAACCGAGATTCGTCATCAACGGGCAGGGCCTGCGCCGGCGATGCCGGCGCAGGCCCTGCCCGGCGCAGGGGGGCGCCGGATCGAGGTGTTTTGGTCCGGAGGTATAGATCCAGTTGTTCGGCCAGTTCGGGCTCTGTGGTGCGATATTTGCGAACAAGCCGAGCCACGAACAGACGCACGTCCTCCGTCTGTTCGGCAAGCGCCAGCCGAATTACCTGGGCTAAATCTTCTTGAGTTTCATTCATTTCGCCCAACTGATGCATAAGTTATTGAAATACAATGTTTAATTGAGTTGTTAAAATGGACGATATTATTGTCTCACGTTTGAGGTGAGATGTGAAGTGCAGCCATGTATCGCCGGCATGCGTTTGTGGAAAAGGCGGATGTGAGGCGATAGTCGACCGGACAGACAACTCCTGAACCCCTATGCGCCTTTCGACCTTATTCAAGCATCAGGACATCGGCGGGAAAACTGTCTATGTCGTTGATGATCACCATTACGCATTGGCTCCATGGGCGCTGATGCGCCGTCAGATGGGCCGAGCCCCGAATTTGATTACGCTCGATCACCACACCGACGTCCACGAGGCGTTTCTGGGGCATGCACATCTCGAAACGTATGAACGTGGGGGGGATGCCTGGGCGCTTGCTAGGGATCTGGTCAAGCGCATCGACTGGCAGAACGACCAAAGCCTGCTCTGGGCCATTGAACACCTGCGTCATGATGAGCACATCGATGCCGCAACCCTGTCGGGCGTTCTCAACTACGCTTTCTGTATTCAGTTGAGCGATTACAGCGGCAATCCGTCCATTGAGCAGCAGGCTTACGATGCCGATCGGCAGGCACGCTGGCCACAACCGCCTACGCTTCCGCCTCCATGCCGTCCTATGACTTATGGAATTCCGGGGAATCACATTTTCGTGATCTCCCACGACTGCGCCATCGGCTGCAATCGGATGCCGCACAACGATGATTGTGTCGTCGAGCACGGAAACATGGTCATCGAGTCGATTTATCTCGATGACCAATTGGCTCGCGGAGCCGAGATGTCACGATGTGTGGGCATTGAGCATCTCGAGGCGCAACCGTACATCCTGGATATTGATCTGGATGTTTTCCACAGCAGACAGGCGATCGGCCCGGCTGACTCGACTACCTTTTACCGCTTGATCAGAAATGCGGTGGCAATCACCGTCGCCACCGAGGCCGAGTGCGTGGAGGATCTCAAATTTGATGGTGAGGCAATTGATGCCTCGTTCTTGCTAGCCAAGCTGATCGACCATATCAATGAGGCTATTGGTTGATTATTGTAGGCAACCGCAATCTGTACCCACCGTTGCTGAGAGTCACTCCATAGGTCCGCAACGGTTTAGCTTTGTTCGACGTCTGCCTGATCGTGACGAGCTGAAGCCCATCGCCGCTGCTGAAGGGAGGCGTTGGCCAAAGCTCCAGGGAGGGGCCGCGGAATGCGGGGACGCTGGTCGCAGAGAAGCGCTATGGGGATTTGACGGCGGCGGTGGGACCGGACGAGGTGACTGCGACGAATGAGCGCAGTGAAAACAGGCGAAGCAATTGTTGCGGGATAGCCGAATGTCGTGGAGTCTCCGTGTCGGGTCGGCGACTTGAGGAGTCGCTGCCGGCCCGTGGCGGTAGGGGCGCAAAAAGCGCGCTCGGTGCGGAGATGCGGTTGGCCGATCCCGGAGTGGCAAGGGGTAACCGTGAGGTGATCATGCCGCACCTCGTGCCCGAAGCTGGGCGCAGGAACGCTTTCCTTGCTGAGATGTGTCTTTTTTCTCGGTCTTTTTATCAAAGTCCGTTTATTATGAGACTGACGAGTAAAAAGACACTTCCCATGAAAGTCGGTTACGCACGGGTCTCGACCCAAGATCAAAGCCTGGATCTCCAGATGGACGCCCTCAAGGCGGCTGGCTGCGAAAAGGTCTTTACCGAAAAGGCCAGCGACGGCGCCGCCGCCGATCGTGCCCAGCTGACGGCCGCCCTGGAATTCGCTAGGGCAGGGGATGTGCTGGTGGTTTGGAAACTGGATCGCCTGGGCCGCACGTCCCGCCGCCTGGTGGAACTCGTCCACCAGTTACGGGACAAGGGCATCGAGTTCCAAAGCTGCACTGATGGAATTGACACCACTACGGCCATGGGACGGTTTTTTTTTGTGGTCATGGCCGCGCTTGCTGAGATGGAGCGGGAATTGATCATGGAGCGGACGCGCGCAGGCCTGGCAGCAGCCAAAGCCCGTGGCCGCAATGGCGGCCGTAAGCCCCTGGATCCGGCGATTATTGAAACACTCAGGATCCTGGCCAGCAGCGGACAAAAGACGCCGGCGCAGATCTGCAAGGAGCTCAAGATTAGCCGTGCTACGTTCTACAAGTACCTGGCCATTGGAGATGCAACATGAAATTTTATTTCATTGCCGTAGTGAGCTTAATTGTGACGATCGCAGCTTATGTGCTCGGCCTGGACCAAGTAGCCATTGTCGGTGTGGTGGTCGTCATAGGGACGCTACTCCTCTATGCAGGACATACAATCAAAGCTGGTGATGGACTGATCAAGAGTCGACAATTGACCAAGGACGAAGAACGACGTTTGAGTGCTACCAACAGCTACGAAGTGGATAACATCTGGCATGGCGACGATTAGTGATCGTCGCCTTTGGCAAATTGCCCGGCTTTGGGCCCTAGGAGTGATTCTTTTAAGCCCATTTCAGGCTTGGTCGCTCTCACCTTATGGGTGAGATCAGGCCGTGGAGAGTCCGGAATGCCAGGAACATAAGGTATTGAAGGCGCATCGTCAGTAGGCGGCGAATACGTGGCTCGACTGTCATGCCCTCTTCCCGAGTGATGAACAGGTCCATGACCTCCATGTCTTGGGGCTTGGGATGCGGGAGCACCCGAAGGGGCACCAGGACCCCAACTGGTTTGAGGCTCAGGGATGGATTCGGGGTGATACATGCCAGCGTGAGACTGGGGCATCAGGGAGTTATCCAACCCAAGTTTGTGACCACTGGCTTCTGCTGCCATCATCAACGCATGTTGGGGAGAGGCTGAGGAAGCAAACTCGAACATGGCGGCAGCACGGGTCTTACCGGGGTCAGACGCCAGGTTAGAGCCACGGCCCCAGGACGTGACTGATTCTGTTGCGCTACGCAACCCCTCATCCACGTACTTGTCGCCGTAGAGATCTTTCAACTGGTGCTCATACTTGTCAAAATCCACCCCACGCACCTGAGATGCGTAGGCAAACTGGACCGGATCTTTGAATGTCATGCCGAAACCACCAGATTCCTTCATGGAAGCAGTAGCCTGGTAGCCCTGCTCGATGGATTGGGACTTTCGGAGCGCGGTTTGCAGCTGCTGGGCAGCCGTGGAGGAATCCTGAGTCGATAGGACAGAGCGATTCGAGCTGCTCGTGTCGAATGCGTGAGAACGATCGTCCGTTGTGGTGTGAGAGTGTTCACGTTGCAAGGCAGCCGTCATTCGATCAGCCAAATCTTGTGACTTTTCCCGGCTCAGGCCTTGCTCACGAGCTAAACGACTGGATAACTCTGTCTTAAACGCAGCGCCACCGAGCGGTGTATCGATACCAGCTGAGAGCCCAGCTGCAGCAGTAGATGCCAGAGTATTGGTAAGGCGTACGTTCTCACTTTCTTTAATACCCATGCCCTGCATCACTTCATGCGCCGCAGTGGCCGCCGCACGATCAACCGATGAATTGCTGTGGCGCATGGAATCGATGATGCTGGTGCCGTGGGCCACCTCGTTGGCGCGGGAGCTCACGTGCTGCATCATGTGCGACATTGAGGAGCTGACCTCGCTTGATGCGGAAACCTTTGCCGAATTTAGACTCTGCATTGCATTGTCATAGCTGGATGTCAAGCTATAGGTTGGATCAGCGATTCCAGGTCTGGTTGAAATGCCCGTATTTACGTTATAAGAAGACATTTCGGTTGGTCGCTGGAGTGTCATGCCAGCCATGGCATCGGCAGAATTCACTTTTTCGTTGTAATGATCTGCGCCTCCTACCCGCTGCGATATGGCCGTTAACCCATAGACGGAGCCGGTGATCAACGACATCATGATTAATGGAACCGATGCCATCATGTCGCCGGCCAGAGCCATCTTGTCCTGGAGCGCCATAAAGAATGGCCCAACCATTCCCATGGTGAATGAACCAATTCCATTGTTGGCAGCCAGCTCTAGTTGGAGCTGGTTTTGAATATAGAAATTCACAATAGTGGCGCCAACGAACCAGCTTTGAGACCAGAATCCGAAAATCAGATAACCCTTTGCTACTTTGAGACCGCCAATGCCTTGCATGAGCATCATGGCAGCAACGACTGGCGCCAAACAGATGAACATGAAGAGCGTCAGATTCATGCTATGAAACATGATCCGCTGAAAGAATGATCCTGCTGCTGCCGAGTCTTCTGCCCATTGATTTACCGCAGTCGCTGCAGGAAGGCATTGGGCAAGCTGCGCTTTGTCTGCAATGTCATAGGCACAGTTCAACCCCGCCATAAAGTACGGATTGAAGGTTGTCATTAGCGCAAAGTTCTTGGCAACATCAGCGCCAGCGCCTGTTACCGACATAAACGAGGACTCGTAGTTTTCTTGGGCGAGTCTGGAGCCAGACGCTGAGGATTTGGCCACAACCCCGGGCATTGAGCCATTTAATGTTTTTTGTAGGCCTACCCCGTTGTAGTAGGCATCAAAAATATCCTGTATTTTCTGTCGCATATCGGCGCACGGAGTGGGAATCCCGAGTGGATCGCTCGTGTAATCAAGAGTAAATCCCTGCGTGTTGATGCCACCGAATGCGATAGAAAAGTCGGTTCCCAGGTTTAGTTCCTGCCAGTCAGCTGC
>RXJP01000068.1:0-8706 GCA_003963315.1 Rhodocyclaceae bacterium
GCTGCCTCAAATTCCGGGCGGCCAGCCATGCAATACAAGGAATAGTCGATCAAGTTTTGACGCCAGCGTGGGCCATTGGGCACATTGGGCAGCCCCAGTGCTGCACGCCGAAGGCTTAGAACCACCTTCAATGGGGATGTCATCTCCGTATAGGCAGAACCGCTTACTGTCTGGTAAGCGGTTGCTAATCTGTCGTTGATGCCCTTTGTCAGAGCTGACATGGCAGCGACAGGGAATGCGACACCTAGCGGAACATTATCGACCGCGGCGATGTTGCCAGAGGTTCCGTAATAGTCCTCGATCTGAACCCGGAACTTGGGCACGAACATCACAAAGAAGATCGCGACCAGCACAATGAACTGGCCGAGCTCGATCCGCTGTGTCATGACGCCCTGGACCAGCATCACCAAAAGGGTGACCACTAGGCCAAAGGCCGCGACCATGCCTAAGCCCAGCGCTGAATCGCTAGTGAAGAATCCGTCCCCGGAAAACACCATGGCCACGCCGGTGAGCGCAGCACGGAAGATTTCGACATCGCCGAAAGTGTAGAGCGTGAAGTCCATCGTGGCTTACACCCTATATCCCGTGCTTTCGGAGTTGATATAAGCAAAATGCGGTACCGCTGACGCCCGCATTAATCCACCATAGAGAAACCAAGTGGTACGTTACCGAATGGGTTACAAAACCCAGGAGCATGACCGCGACCCCAATAAGAGCTGCATATCCCAGTAGTTTTGCGTGTCGGCCCCACTGGGATTGTTCCCGGCATAGATAGCCGATGGCCCACGTTGCGACAAGCAAGACTAATGGCTGGCTAGGTGCTAGCCCAATTGAGATCCAGCCAATAATGGCAACGTGCCAAGAATTTAGATGCAATTTCATTTTTTTCTCCATTATTTAATTTTCCCTGGAGTACCCCCTGGCGCTGGGATTGCCCCAGGCAGGTTGCGCGATACGGCCGCCACCAAATCTGCGGTCGCAAGCTCTGTCTTTAGGTCTTCGGCCACGGTGCCTCTTTGCTTGCTGATCTCAGCAGCGAAGTCTCGAATACCCTGGTCATAACCGTCCGGCTTGGAAATATTTACTTTCCCTGCGAAGGTTTGTTTGGCAGCAACTACGAGCGCATCGCCGATATTGATCGCCAAATCCCTCGCCAGTAGTGGTGCCAAACGATTTGCAATTTCAGCTGCTGCTCGTGGATCCTTTTGGACGATTAGTAGGTGTCGAAGGATCGGCGTTCGGAATGCCGACAATTTGATCATCGTGGCTTGATCCGGAGACTGTCCCGACAAAATGGCTCCAACTAGGCCACCCGGGTTATTAGGGTCATACGAGGTTGAGTCAGCGGTGCCGAACAGCATCTGATTCACGTAGCTCCTGGCGCCCGCGAACGAGGTTTTCATGTTCCGGTTAGTGAGTTCCTGGCAGGAGAACTCGTCCGAAATGTCGCCCGAGGAGCAGCCAATGATTTCGTCGGTATCCTGTGGGTCGTAGAGCATCTGAAAGGTCAGTTTGTGTGCTGGGACTGACGCAGGTGCGTCCAGACAGGTGCTTACCTCAGACGTCAGACCGTTGCTGTAGCCGCCGGTGCAGGTGGTAGATGTGGTGTTATCCGAGGTTGTAATTACTCTGGAGCCGCCGATGTTCATTAGCATCTCGGCGACCAGCTGAGGATCTGATCCTGCCGAGGTAGCAACCTTGGCCATGGCCTGTGTCCGGACCATGGCCCGCCAGGTTGAATTCCCGACGTTTGGGTCATCTGATATTTTTTGGTTCTTCCCGAATGTTGGATCGGCTTGGCCTTTGATATTCCCGCTCAGCATGTCTGACACTTGATTAAGCGCCGCCTGGAAGTGCTTGTTTGCTTCTGCTGCTTTGTTCGAAGCGCCCATGGGATCCGTTCCGGATCTCGGCATCATCAACGATTCACCGATCTGGCACGAATTCTTGAACATCGCGTTGAGCTCACGCAACGCCTGGGAGAACTCCCCCATCGTGCTGCCCAGAATGGAGGAAATGCTGTTGATGGCCATCTTGAACAGGGCGGCCACCGCGCCCTGAACAATGTTTCGGAATACGGCAACGATCTCCTGGGCGTTAATGAAACTGAAGGACCCACCAAACATGTCGATGCCGCCGCATCCGGAATTGATTCTGGGCGGATCAAAAGACAGCACATTTACTGATTTGTTGGGTACGCGCATGGTCACCGAGCCACCGATCAGCCCTAGGCGGGACTGGCTTTGATAGATCCCGGGCGTGGTTACTTGCGTGAACATCCCATCGAGCATGGAATCCATCCCACCGGCGTAAGCGAAATGGAATCCAATGACGCCAGTAACGGATAGCCAGATCGTCAAGACCCGTGCCTTAAACTGCCGTCTTTGGTGGATCACTATGCAGTCCCTTCTACTCTCACATGTTTAATTTTCTTAAAGTTCGACACGTGCTCTCTGTCAAAAACAAATCATCAAATCACGATCTTCGAATTCCAGTTATTGGACATTTTTGGTTGTTTCTAAACAGTGCTTTTCCGAATCGTCGTCAGCCGACTTTCTGTTCCTAAGTAAAACTCTCAGGTAAGGGTGGGTCTTGATTTCTTCCTGGGCGGCAATAAGGTCTAATGCCATGTCGTCCACCTGGGTCTGAGATTTATTTAGTCGCTGAGTTATTGATCGCCGCATGATGCCGATCCCGCCCAAGAGCTTCTGGCGTATCACCATCAGCTGAGAAATTAATTTCAGGACGGCGCTAACCTCCTTCGCTGTTGGCTGGAAGTCCCCTCGTTTCCTGTTTCGTCCCGAAAGATATTTCAGACTTAATGGCTTTGCGTGCCATTCGCCAGAGAGCCTTTTCTCCCATCGGAAAAGGTACGGAATCTTCCCTTCTGGACGGCTTTTATCTCGCCAGAATCGGAGACCAATTTTTCCAGGGCGCTGAGGCTGAGCTGAATCAAGTAATCCTGCCAGAGTCATTAAATACATATCGATTGTTTCGACTTGTGAGATCGTGCGTTTCGCAAGGTGATTCAATACATCGGCAATCCATTCCTGGCGAATAGGTAGGGAAGCGCTGGAGCTATTTTTCTGGGGCACTTGGTGCTTTCCACGATGGAGTGATTTAGCTGCGGGAAAGGCTATCAACGTGTCTAGTTCAGATGCTGCGGATAATCCCTAAGTGGATGGCGATTTTCAAATCCACACCGGAGCTTTAATCCTCAGCGGATATCGGATCGAGCCCGTTGAAGTGTTTATATGTTTCGCTTCGCATACCCGTCTCCAAGGCAGAATCAAATCTGCTGGTTTTCCGGGCTCCAGCAAGAACCGCCGATTGGCGGTTTTTTTTCGCCCGTTTTGGAGTCGAAAAATGAAAAAGATTGTCAATTTGTTGGTTGTGATCAGTTTTGAAATTTCGCTACATGCCTACGGTCAAATAGCCCAACTTCAACTATCTCCTGGTGCGCCATGGCAAAGCGCTCAGGCCACGGGCGACTACTCTGTTGCAGTTGGGAACAACGCTCTCGCAGGCACTACCCAAGGAGGTGGGGGTGCAGCTTTACTGATTAACCCTGGATGGGCATATACAAATCAGGTCGCTATCGGAAGTAGCGCGATTGCCTGGGGTGCTGGAGATATTTCTCTAGGGGGCAGTGCGACAGCTGTATCTCAGCCTTCTCTTGGGGTGTATGCATCTGCTACGGCAGTAGGCTACCGGTCTTCTGCATGGGGAAATGGCTCTTCAGCATTTGGTTTTGGTGCTATGGCCGGTGGTGCAAGCGCAGGCGCAGCACCAACAAGCAATCCGGCTGTTTCTAATGCAACGGCCATCGGTACTGCTGCCAACTCAAGCGCGAATAGCAGCACGGCGATTGGTGCCGGTGCCCAGGCAACGGCTTCGAATTCAGTTGCGCTGGGAGCTGGCAGCGTAGCTAACCAAGTGAATACGGTCGAGGTAGGCAGTCGACGCATCACAGGGGTGGCTAACGGCACGTCCACCAATGATGCAGTGAATTTAGGGCAACTTCAGTCTGCTATTGCCGGAGTGGTTGGTGGTGCTGATTCGACGGCTGTTCTCAACGATGCTAGGGCTTACACTGATCAAGCGATAAATAGTATGCGTAGGGAGTTCAGCCGTGCCATAGCTTCCGTAGCCGCCTCTCCATCGCTTCCCGCCCTTGCTCCAGGAGAGCGAGCAGTTGCAGTAGGTGGGGGCTTTTACAACGGCCAGCAAGCCTTTGGAGTGTCGGTAGCTCATGCACTCAGTAACGGCGCTTTGCTAAATACGGGAATTTCCACTGCTGGCGGTAAGCCTGTCCTACGAGCAGGCGCAGCCTTTAAATTCTAGAGTTGCTTTAAAAATATCCTTGGCTGCCAGAGTTTCTCTCTCAATGACTTAACGTCTCCATATGGGCAGATATCCACAGTTTTTGTGGATATCTGCTTTCGTTACAGATATGGGGTCATTACTGTCGTTTAGATATTGAGTATGGCAATCAAGCTAGCGATTTTCAGACAGGTTCGAAATCTAACCCGGAATAGCCTTCTCAATATATTGGGAGGCCGTAATGAAAATTGTTTCTGCTTGGGTAGCCGTTTTACTAACGGCGCAGGTCGCACTGGCACAGGTGCCATCATATTCGGCTGATGTGAAGGCACTGCAACAGGCCATCAATCTTGATAGTGTGCGCGGAACGTTTAATGCCGCCAACGCAAACCAGATACTTCCCAGTATGGGAACGATGCCTCAAGATTTAAGTAAGTTTTCTGTGACTTCGCCACAGGAAATGGCTCAGAAAGGGGCTAATCAACTCGCCTGGTGTGTAAATACACCCAAGAAAAGCATGACCGACCTGCAGAAGGCCCAATGTGACGCAGCGGTGGCGGCCGCGGGCGCTGCATCCGAAAGAAGTCAGTATGACCTCACGCCTAATCGGGCCACGAGCTGGATCGGACAATCTGAGCAAAGCAGCCGTTTAAGAGTAAAGACGGATCCAACCCTGGGGGGAAATACCCCGGTCTACACGGTTCAGCAGGAGTCGTGCACCACTTCAACAAACGTACTGCCGGTAGTGACCGTTCCTGAAACATGTTCCAGTACGTTGGCCAGTTCTGGGCAGACCTGCACCGAGACCCTCTCCGTGACCGTCACCATCACCTATACCGTGACCGTCACGGATTCCGTGACTGGTGCCGTAACAACGATTGGGACCACCACGGATCAGACACAGGCCGATGCCTGGGTGGCCGCTAACCCGGGTGCGGTTTCGGACCGCAGGGTAGATACCCAGGACAATTGGTCCACCGACTGCGCAACATTGGCTTCGAATCAGATGTGCGACTTCGATGGTGAGACATGCACGTTGGGCCCCGCAACTCGAACAATCAACGGTGAATCGGTTACCCGCGCATGCTGGCAAAAGACTAAGGGCTTTACCTGCTACGCCGCCGCCACCAATACGTGCGGAAGTCTGATTGCCCAGGGGTGCACTCAGACCAATTCCACCTGTGCGGCTACCCGGGCAAATGGTGATTGTGTTGATGTGTCCTACGACTATTCCTGCCCTTCCGGTGCTCCTCGGCAAACCAGTCAGACCAACTGTACCGGGGGCAAGATCTGCTTTGGAACGCAGTGCTTCGACACATCCAAACACGCTGATTCTGACTTCGCTGCTGCGATGACGTACATGGAGGCCGCTCGCGAAGGCTCCGTGTACATGGATGGGAGTGGGGGGCAAGTCGAGCTCTTCAAAGGGCAGGGTGGGTCGTGCACCAAGCCAACTGGGCCTGGAATTGGCTCAAATTGTTGCAAGAGTTCTGGCGGGGCAGTAACTAACAATCAAGCAATGGGAGGTGTTTCTGCAACCTCGATCGTTGGAGGCGTTGTAGTCAGTACTGTCTTGAGCAATGCCATATCGATTGGAAGTCATTATATGTACGACTTCATGTTTCAGACGGATGGATGGCTACAAGAAAAAGCATTTGCGGCAATTAACAATTCTGATGCCTTTTTGGGTGGATGGAACCCTGATGCTGCGTTCATGGATCTGTTGCAGAGTCCCTCGTTTTCCATGTATGGCTTTACTGTTACCAGCAGCACCGCCTCGATCATTCCAGGGACTATGACAGTTCCGGGGATGCAAAATTTGTTTGGAACAAGTTACCAGCTAACCTTCAATCCTTATGTCTTTGCAGCAATGATCGCGCTCAACGTCATTTCTGAGCTGTACAGCTGCTCACAAGACGAGGAGATGCTTTCCATGCGACGTGGTGCGGGGCTGTGTGCGAAAACGGGGGAATACTGCAGTGCTCGCTTGCCGTGGCCGCTCAAGACTTGCATCCAGAAGACGGAGACATGGTGTTGCTGGAACAGCAAGCTCGCCAAGTCGATCTCGATGCAGGCGAAATGCCAGCTCTACGGATATTGCGGTGGAAACCCAGGCAACTGCAGCGGATTCAGTGCCGCCGAGTTCGCACGGATCGACTTCTCGAAACTGGATCTTTCAGAATTTACAAACGAGATTCAAGCCAACGTCTCAAGCTACGAGAGTGTGGCTTCGCCGACAGTTATTCAGGCACTGCAAAACAAGATGGGGAGTTCCATGAGCGACCCGACCAAAATGGCACCCAATGCGGGCGCCAACTCCACCCTCTCCCAGTAGGAGCGTTCCATGAGAAAACAAGCAGCCGCGGCGGTGATCCTGGGTATGGTCATGCAAGTCGCAATGGCCGATAGTGTCAAGGATTACATGATTCGTGCGATCGATGCGGGAGAGATCTCCGGTGTTCTCACTGATGCGACGGCCAAGGCATGGCAACAACATTCCGGATCGTCGGCACCCGTCATGATCAAGGTGACGCCCGTCAAGGAATTCAAACAGCCAGGCTGCAAACGCCTCGCCGTGGTGCTCTACCAGGATGGGGTGCCTACGGCCCAGGGGCCCAAAATTCGTGCAGGATTGCCGTTCGAAATGAATATGTGCCGAGATGGAACGCCACCTTCTGTAAATGAATTGGGGGGAATGAGTATGTGAGTAGCAACTCATTTACTCAAATACTCATTTACTGCCTGCTGAATCATCGTTGTCAGAGTAACGCCCCGTTGAGCTGCTGCAATCTTCCAAGCTATCCGGGTAGCCTCAGGGACGTCTAAGTTAACTCGCATTACTTTGACAACCCCCTCAATCGGTATGGTCGGTCTAACTTGATCCAGATTCTTTGATTTCAGAGCCATCCTGCCACCTCTAACTCCTGCAGGATCAAATCAATTTCGCCCTTGGCTTCCCCGTCCCTAGTTTCGTAAATACTCATACCCTCGGTGAGCGCTTGGGCATAAGCCACTCGATTGGAGATGGCTGTATCAAGCATATCCAGACCGTACTCGTTCCATTCACCAGAGAGAATTTGCTTGGAGAGCTTCGTATTCGAAGAAATACGGGTCGCCAAAAAAGCTGCATCGATCGCTCCTCCAAGATCTTTCTTGGCTTGAATCAGTTTGACTGCGGCGGCAGACGCCCACACGTCAGCACCAGATGGCTGAACCGGGATGATCGCGACATCAGCAATTCGGATTACGCTAGCAGACATTTTCTCCGCTTTCGCCGGTGTGTCGATGACGGCAAACTCCGCAGCTAGGGTCTTAATTGAACTTATCAGCAGTTCAGGTCGATCGAGGGCTACTACTGGAGGAAGATTTAATCCACTTGGTGATGCCTCACGCCAGTCTCTCGCTGTTCCTTGTGGATCTGCATCAATCAATACTACTGATTTCCCTTGGCGATGCATTGCGCAAGCGATATTGATTGCAGCCGTGCTTTTCCCAGCACCACCTTTTTCGTTTACTAGGGCAAGTACTTTCATGTCCGTACCTTTCATCTGAGTAGCTGAGTAATTAATTAATCACTCAGCTACTCATTTACTCATCAATCATTGGCTCCTTCAGCAGGAAAATCGCCAATTCAATGGCGAAATTCCAATCGCTGCCTATGCGGCCTTGTACTCATTGCCATGAGTAGCAGCTGCTTGTCGTAAGAAGCTACGAGCGATGGGGTCCATCTCGTCAACCGTACCTTGTTCGACAAACTTAGCTCGTTGCCGGATCAAAGTTTTTTTTGCTATTGGTACTGCGTTGTCGATCGCTGCTTCAATCAGAAGGCTGCGAATGCCGGGGCCACCCTGGATTAGGGTGCCAAGAATTCCTTCTTCGATTTCTCTCTGCCTAATTTCTTGTCGTCGGAGCTCTTCGGCTCGTTCGGCATGAGCATGAGCATCAGCTTTAGATCGTTGCGCTTTATCCATGTGTCGCTTAAAGGTGGCCAGATCCTCTTTGTCGCGCTCTGTTGGCCCCGATCGTTTGATTCGGGTTGCGATGGATTGCCGAAGTTTGGTTTCGTTCCCGATTCCTTTTGGAGATTGATTTTGCAGCCATAGTGCTGCTTCGACATATTCCTGGATTTCCTCTTGTCGAAGACCACCACCACTATTGGTGGTGGTTTTGTTAGGGGTTAACTGGTTAACGGTTACCCCTGTCCTACCCTGGGTAGTAGGAGCAGTACTACTAGGGGTACCAGGGGGGGTACCACCCTCCCTAGTACCCCCCCTGGTACCGTTAGAAACATTAAGCCACTGATTAATTGCCATTCCCCTTGCGATGGCATCTGCTTTCCACGCTTCGACAAGCCTAGATGGCGCTAACGCAATATGCTGGGGA
>RXJP01000068.1:8756-9767 GCA_003963315.1 Rhodocyclaceae bacterium
CCAGGAGGATTGTTATGGTCGAGCCAGCTGACGACGAATACCAACCCATCATCCAGGAGCACTTCCCCGGTCTGATTAAGTTCGGTTAATACCTTTTCGGTTTGTTGTCGATCCCAGCCAAGGTGGCCCGTTACCTGCCGCAAGTTGAGCTGAAAAATCCCGCTAGGGTGGCGGTACGGTGATGTGAGCAAATAAAAGAGCAAAAAGGTTTTTTCGGAGCTGAGCTTTTCGCGGCGCGGCGAATCCCAAAATCCCGTCCGGAATTGCGCAGCTGGCGATTTAGCGGTTGTGATGTCCAAACTCATGCTGTGGCCCCTTCTTCTTTGCGGGGTCGTCCTCGACCTCGTTTAGTCGTCTGAGAGATCTCGCGAATTTCCGCTTCTGGGGCAAGTCCGCAGGCAGCAAATTGGGCACTCAAGTAGATGACTAGAGCTGGGCGAGGGACATAATTGAGTCTGCCGATCTTGACAATCGGCATGGGGAATCGACCCTGACTGATCTGGCGGCGAGCAACCGTTGGGTTCAGCGAAATTGCTGCAGCAACTTTGGGCGCCGGAATGAGCGCCGCCGTCGGGAAGAGGCTGGCAACTGTGTTTTCTGCCAGTGCTTGCGCTGATTGATTTACAAGTGGCGTCATGATGGCAGCCATACCTTTCCTGCCTTTTGGCAGAACTGGCACAGCTAGCCCACACCACTTGCTGTGGCGGCGACACAAGGCACTATCCTGGTGTCGCCTTGGAGGGCCTTACGCGCACCTCCAAGCAGACCTCTCTTTGGCACTTTTCGACGGGTGCCACACCCTCCAGGTGCCTGGCCGGCAAGTCCGATACGGCGCAGGTTCCGAGCCCAGTTGACCTGGGTGGCTATCTCATTAAGTTAGATAGTTGCGTTGAGCATACATAGGATTCCTCAAAGTAGCAAGGAATAGCGTTAATAATCATATAGTTCGTTGCGCAGTTACGAGATTCCTGAAATTTCATCTTTGGAGTCACGGGGGCAAAAATTGGTCAC
>RXJP01000037.1 GCA_003963315.1 Rhodocyclaceae bacterium
CTACAGATAATCGGGTAGTAGGTGCGGTGAACTATCTTTTACCAATCACGGAGAACAATCGGGTGTTATTAATGCAGCCTAGAGAATAGAGACCTCAAGCTATCCAAGTCCCTGATGACGGGAATTCGGCCTTATGTTGAACTCAACATAAGGTCGATATTGCGTCGGCAAGTAGCAATCGTTCGGCCTGAACGAAGGCAAGGCAGGGGAGCTTGGCCCACTCAGGATCTTTGAGCCCAAAGTCAACTAGTCCATCAAAGCCGGTCAGGCCAGCTTCACTCGGTATATGCCGCAGAGCAATTATCAGATCAGCTCTTCGCCTCTAAGCCAATATCCCCGTGACGATACACGATCGAAGCTAAAGATATGCTCGCGGGGACTCTCTTGGCATCGCCCCACTAGGCGTCTCGGAAAATCGGGCTCTCCGCGCTCTAACAACACTTGTGAACCGCAAGCGGGACACTTCGCCGCATAGCGTACCAACCGCAGCGCTCGGGGGGTACCAGTAGCAGCGGCAATGGGGCGATATAGCTCTACACACACACCGTACTCACGAAGGGCGACAACAAAATCGGGGGCGAGCGCTATGTGGTCGTCGAGAAAGGCACCAAATTCCCGTAGAAGCTTCAGGGCGTACGCGCCTGTCCCTATTATGAAGATAAAGTAAGTGAGATGCTGGGCGTTGAGGGGGGCCTTATCGTGACCCAATACTAGCCCCGCAACCAGTAACAACCCCAGGAACGCCAAGATCCATACTAGGGGGCCCAGTAGCCCCAGCCACTTCCGCCACCCTGTACCGGAATATCGCTGGCTGAATAGCCACCGAAGCCACCAAGCAGGCTCAGGCCGTAATTCCGGTATGTAATGGATACGAGGGCTGACTATTCCGTCGCGCGCCGGTGATTCGTTTGTCAGATTGATCTTCGGCGGTAGTGGACGTGCCTCAAGGTGATACAGAGCTGGATTACCAGCTCCCCCCGGACTAGGAACTTTTGCTATCCATGGATAGTGGTGGAGACCCCGTGCTCGTGAAAACTCTTTCAGGCCATCCTCCCGCTGACTGAAGATACGAGACGTCAAATCATTCCAGATCCGACTCAACCACTGGCTTTGGTCACCAGCTTGGTTGCCTCGTATTGCCGAGTATATTGCTGTGGTACTGAAGCGTACCCCCTTCCCCTGCCGAAGGCGACTTTCGGTCTCCTCCGCTAGGTATCGCAGCACATCACATGACTGTCCATTCCAGCCATAGGTGTGCAGATAGTCTGTCAGGCATTGAGCGATACTTGCCAGAACACTATCGCTACATAAATCGGCGCCTCCGTCTAACTCGTTGTTTTCTTGCATATAGATAACACTTCCTTCAGTGTTTTGTGACGGTTTGTCAGTGTTTGATTAGGACTGGAACTGGTTTCCTTCACTTCGTGTTCAACAACCGGGGAGAAGGACCATGACAACTGACGCAATATTCATTGTGGGAAATATACCCGTACATGTCCGCGAGCTGCCATCAGGCGATATGGCTGTATGGCATCCGTTCAACGAACGCATCCGGAACATTATCGAGCCACTTTGTCGCGGAAAAGGGTACTGGCAGCGTGCTCATAGGAACTGGATCATTCGTCAGATACATGTGACCGAGGTGCTCACTGCTCTGGCCACAGTGGGAGTGCATCATGCGTGACCTCCCTCCCAACATCGTGCTAGCAAGAGATATACAAACAGGTCGGATCATTCGTGCGGAGCGTGCGATACAGAAACCAGGCCACGGTCGCTATCAATGCTTAGACCCAAGGTGTGCCAGAGACCTTACGGTTGCTCGCTCTAAGAATGGCCGGCTACACTTCAAGCACTTTCGGGGCGACACCCCTGATCAATGCCGACTGTACCGGCCTAATCGTACGGGATCCAAGCACGAAGCGGCCGTGTTGCTTCTGCAGACGTCCCTGTCGGCTGCGCTTTCACGTCAAGGCCCCATGCCGACGCTTGAATTTCCCACGCCGGCTGGCATAACCTTGGCCATTCCTATCGTGATTGGTGTCGAGGTCATCACTGAATGGTGTTGCCCGAGAACAAATCGGAGAGCTGACCTTGCCGTTCTCGACAAGCAAGGAGATCCTGTCCTTCTGATAGAGGTCTATCACACCCACGCGGTTGATGGCACCAAGGCATCGGATCTATCACCCTATTGGTGGATTGAAGTCGGGGCAGGCCAAGTGCTCGAAAATCACCAACGCCTAGTTATCATCAATCACGGAAACTTCCCATACGAGTTCGAAGTATTAGGGAGGCAAGCTGAGATTTTTGGGCAGTTGATCTGACAAGGTATATACGCGCATCGAAGGATGCGAAACGGCTTCTCGGATTGATCGATTAAGGACAAGTCGTCGGCCAAAGCCGACCCAGAGTCTCCAGTCCGAGTCAGTCCGCTGTGCCTTGCTTAGCTGCCGCTCAATGGCCAATTTATCTAAACGGCCGCTTCTCAATCTGGCGACTGCAAACTCTCTACAAGAAGAGGAAATGGCAAGGTCCGTGCCATTCGGTTAGGCACCTAGAGCTTGCAGTTCTTTTACCCAGTCCGCAGCAGGCGGCCCATACTTTTGCAGAGACAGAGCGCACACTCGTGCCTGAAAGCGCCATATGTCTCTTAGTCGCGGCATGTTCCTATACTCTTGTACCTTACCGCTGATTACTGCAATCGTGGTCCCTGGATCGAAACACTGGCGTAGGAAATCCTGCATCTGGCTCTCTTCCGTGGTCGCAATCCACGGAAATGGATCAATCACCCAGTTGCCTAAATGATCCTGGATCACCGCATCATGCTCGTTCCGCCCGGCCGCCGCGAGTGCAGATGGATCCACAAGAACGCGAGCGAACTTCGCCTCGCCTTGCTCAATGTCATAGGCGCGAATTAGGGCTGGGCCGAAAACAACATGGTCCTGGTGGAACAACTTTCCGGCCGCAATTCCACCGCGCAGCGCAAATCCTTGCTTTAGGAGCAGGCACATAATTTCCGAGACTAACGAGTAGATTCGCCCCTGATAGCTCGTCGGTACGCTGAACACGAAGCAATCTGAAAAGAAGCCAAACTGAATGCGCAGCATTAGCGGGTTCACCCGATCTCCGTGCTTGTTGATCGCCCATTGCCGAAACGTCTCGTTGTGGAACTCGCCGCGAGCTATGAGGGGCTGGAGTGTTTGCAAGAGTTCCGGTGCAGACTTTCTCGCCGTTGCGTGAGTCCATCCTAAGATGTCGACGAATGCTACCAGTCGATCTTCGTAGTCTTTTTCAATATCCGGCATAGCCTTACATCCTGTTCCGTGTCATGTCATGGCAACCACACCTCGCGAGAGGGGCTGTGAGGCCCCCATATTACGGATTCCAATCAGCTTGGCTACGCGTGCGCTCTCCCCAGTCGTCCGACATCAATGATCGGTGCTAAAGCCCAAACATTACTATGCCAGAGCTAAAACTACAGTACATCTTCACGAACTAGATAGGCGGTGACTGAACCTTGCTCGATTAGGAAGTTGAGAATGATCAGAATTGCCGCTTTGATCTGCGGCGTGGTCCGCACCTTGTGACGATTACGTAGAACGAATCCGCGCACAAGGCTTTCCAGGTAATAGATCGTGTTCGCCTCCAACTCTTCGTCTACATGTTCAACACCGCGCTCGAGAGTTTCGCTCACCCAGAATATTCCGTCCGAAGCAAACCCTGAGCCAATTTCGTTGAGCAATTTCGCCAATGAGTACAGCACAGCGGGATGACTGCCAATATCGCGGGCGACTCGTTGGAAGAATCCTTTTTCGCGATCCTTGAGCGAATGCCATTCCTTAGCGCCTTTTCTCCACCACGGCCATGCGAGCAGGTAATTATGTACGGTGCTCGACGAATGAAAATATGCCCTTCGCTGACAAAGTGCGTGGATGCTCGGATAAAACATCTCCCAAACCTCCCAGAACACATCGTACTTGTTGAGCTTATCTTCTGCGCTCACGAATTCCTGAAATATGTCCTCGGTGTAATCAATAGTCTTGAAGTTGTCGACGAGCGGTTGAACGTATGCTTGGATGTCGGCTCTTTCGGCGCTGAGCACGAAGTGCGCGAACTTCTGAAGGAAACATTGGCGAGTGTTGTAGTCAACTTGCTCCGCATCACCGTGCCGACCTTTGCGTTTCACTCGCTTCGCCATCATCGTGGTCAATTCGATCGCAAATGCCTTATGGTGCAGATCGTTGGTCCCCAATGGGAGAAGCGAAAATGCGGTGACAAGTGCGTCGACGTTCGTTTCCGAGAGACGCGGTAACTTATCATGAGCGAACTCGTTGTGAAGGACTTTCCCAATTTCTTGCTCATATTCCGACGCGAATCGCTGAATCGCCGTGAAATGATGAAACTCGTATGCGCCTTTCTCCCTGCTTTCGCGCAAGATCGTCTCGCAGAGCTTCTCGTATACGGGCTGGATGCGCAGGTATCCGTGGAATAGGTCGTTCGCGTCTTGCGGATTTATATTCCAAAGCGTGTTGAAGATGGCCGACACGGCATGATCGGCGAACCGTTGATTCATCCCCACATGACTGCGGTCCAAAAGCGTAAGTAGTAGCATGTCCTTGACGTCGTCTCGACATTCAGGAAAGGGCCGAATTAGCAGGGGTAACGCGTTAATGGCGACGTCGAGGCCGTCCCCGATCTGATACTCGTAGGGGCCTATAAGCGGCAAAGACGCGTAGCCCAATAGGACGTCCCTGCAAAACTCTCGGTCCGCTTGGTCGAGTTTGGCTGCAAAGTCGCGCATTAGGACAGCGCACGCAACCGGAGGTATGGAGCGATAGAACAACCTAAAGCGCTGATCCTCTGTCTCATCGATCTTCAGTCCCTCGCAGACAGCCTTCACGTCGATCACGACCCGTTTGCAATCGCTTTCGTACTTCGCATATTGGGAATACTTGTCCTCGTCCTCCTCCCATCGACCGGTTGCCCAGAGCTTGAGCGGGATGTATTGCATCTCCTCCTCATATCTCTCCTGAAATTCCTCGCTGTGCTTCCGGAGGTCTGGATCGATCTCTGGATTGAAGGTCAGGAGAACGCCATCATCCTTCGTCTCGGACGAGATATTCATCTTTCGACGATCCATGCGTGCGAGGCATAGCCGCCAGGACTTGTCGTCATCCGTCTCGACAGCCCGGTCGGGCAGCCGCGCATAATGTTCGTCCAGTGTCGCCCATACAGCATCTTGCCGACGCTTGGCCAACTCTTCGTCCTCGGTGCCGCTTCGGAACAATTGATACTGCAAGGCGAGGTTTTCAAGCGACCATCGACGGTGCGCATCATCACAGGTTTGAAGCCGCTCGTTCATGAAGAGCCCGCTAGGATCATGGCCGATCGAATATAGGCTCCGTGAGGTCATGTCGAACTGCATGCGCGCAAGTTCAAAGAAAAAGAAATCTTTGGTTCGAAAAAGCACCAGCGCGACGTTGAATAGTTTCGAGGATTCTGCGAGCGCGACACTTGCAACGACCCCCGTGATCGAAGCGGAGCGAGAGTTCTTTATGAGGTGTAGACACCAGCTCTCGATCACTTCCGCTGAAGCCTGCTTGGCAGCTGCGAGGAGCCACTTTTCTAGCGCCATGTGGATCGATTCGAGGAGCGTCGGTGCCGCCTGCCCACCGCGATACATCATCCAAAGTCTATGCGATATATATTGTTTCAGTGGTCGTTCGGAAGGCATCAGGTAAACGTCGACTTCCTCGACTTCGCGTTGCCCCAAATCAGTCTTTGCAAAATACTCTATCGACCTATTGGTGAATTCGACAATGAAGTCCACCGTCTCCTTCGGAGCCACCTGTAACAATCGCAGTATCGGCGTCTGAAAGGCGCTCGCGGGATAATAATCGTGGTGGTCGGGAGCTAGATTGAAGTATTGCTCGATGTCGTTCCGGTAGTCGGAACCCCAGCCGTCTCTCTCTGGCGGCGTATAGGGCCAAGTAACATTCGCGAGGCCGATAATTTCCTTCGGGAGACTCTCGGCGACAATCGCGCTCTTATCGATCGACGACAGTGCTGCCGTAACGAGTTCGTGGTAGCGACTGAGGTGTGAGACTTCCTTGCGCGCGATCACGCCTCTGAATATCTCCCCGAGTCGTTCCTTCACTTCCCCAGAGCCAGCCAGAATGACACGAATGAGCTGTTCCCCCACCTCGCTCCTCGAGCTATACGGGAACTCTCCATCCTTCGTGAGATCGTCGAGGTAGTACAGCGCGATCTCGGTCGCAGCCTTCGTGGTCTCGCCCTTTTTGGTGTAACGATTCCAGTCATCGAGCATGGGTAGGATGGCGTGCATATAGTGCAGAGCAACCTTCGCCTTGTTGCGATTCAGGAAATCGATAACGCTGGCCCAGCCGGAGCCCTTGGGTTTCGTCATGATGGACGAAAAACCAATCTGCCCGTCTTGTAGTTTCTCCAATGCGCTCAATAGCGCTTGGTCCACGTCTTTGCAAGCAATGCGGATCAGGAAAAGAATTCGGCGGAGCAGGCTCTTTTCGTATGCGAAAAGATCCGAAGAGATGGAGATGGCGAAGGAGGGCTGACCTTGTTCAACAACCCTTGGCGGCGATTCCAGTAGTTTCTTCTCGAAATACTGGATGAACGCACCGGAATAATTGGAAAGCAGGGCAGCAACGACGGCCTCGTCTCTCCAGTAGCCTGGTATCGCGTCATTACTTACCGTGACTTCAATCAGTCTCGCTGCATCGCCGTCGTTGGCACCGAGCTTCTCAGAGAGCCAGCCTCGAAATGATCGGCGGATCGCCAAAGCGTCGCCGATCTCTTGGTAAAAGTGTTCGTAGTCCGTCGTGCCACGGAACGACCGCTCGATCGTCCGCTCAAGCGCCCACTCCTCATAGATGTCATGGGTGATGAAGTAGCCTCCCGCTCTTGAATCAAACTTGATAATCTCGTCGGCTTCAAGCTGTCGAAGCGCCTCGCTTTGTCCATCGATCGTTACAAAGAAGTGACCCGACGCAGCCCGCTTGCAGGCGATTTCAAAAAAGCATTCTTCACGTTTTCGGTGAATATTGTCCTTCTGGTACGAAGAGTGCGCGATCTGACGGTTCCAAATGGACTCTCGAAATTCCGCGTAACTTGTGTTTTGGTTGCCCTTCGCGTCGATGCGCAGATATTCGTTCAGATAGAACGGATTCTGGAGGAACTTACGCAGCCGCTCGCTCTCAGGCAACGAAAACTCGTTCGCTACGGAGAGTTCGACTAGCTCATCCTGAGTTAGCCCCGGGATGTTGAGCGGTTCGAACGGGGTGTTGTAGAGCTCGATGAATGCGTACTTGAGATCGTCAAGATAGCTCAAGCGAGTCGTGAAGAAAATCTTCCATCCTCCGCTGAGGAGCGTCGATAAAAACTCTTGAAATACTTCCGGTCGAACGAGATCGGTTAGTTTTTCGGCAGAATCGATGACGATGTATTTCTCGGCGAACTCTTCATGTTCACGAAGGAAGTCTGAGAAGGTGAATGCACCGTAGTCCTTGAAGAGCTGGTTGACGTGCGGGACGTTGAACTCTGTCGCTTTGAACACGAAAAATGGGGTCTTGGCCTTTACCTCATCGTAGAGGTCTTTGATGACTGCCGTTTTTCCGACGCCTGCATCTCCGCTGATGATCACCAGCGATGATTTCGACAGTGTGTCTTTCAGGCGCGCGACGAGCGCCCGTCTATCGATCTTGATGGACTTCCCTTCGACTACAATCGCCGAGCGGATGGGCGCGAGGACTGCCGCTGTGTGGCGCGATATCTCTTGGACAAAGTCGATGACACCAGTGCTGAGCGTAAAGAAGTTGCTCGCTATGTTGGCGTTCGTCTCGCAGACAAATGGCGTCTCGAAGAAGCTCGCCGTCTTCCAAGTAATCGCTACCCCTTTCGAGTTGGCATGTTCTTCGATCTCAGTTTTGTACGGCGGATCTTTGACCCCGGGCTTCTTGCTCATTCCGAAGTCGACATTCACATAGAAATAAAGCTGCGTGAGCTTCGGATGTCGAGCCTTTGCAGTGTCAATGGCTCCGGTGAGTTTTGCCGTATAACTTGAGAGTCCGGTATCGATGAACTTCGCTTGAAATCCGATCACGTCGGCTCCGACGATTACGGGCTCCGCTTCGATACCCGGTTGATTGAAGTACCTCAGCGCACCGGTCGAATGGCCGTGCTCTTTGTAGAAGAGCATCGAGCACAACCATTCGAAAGCCTTCTGCTCTCGTCCGTTGAATTTCGCCCTGAAATTCCCCCAGTTGGCCTCTACAATCATATCGCGCGTCCGTTCTCATGTTGTGTTGAGCCGATCGATCTGGAGCAAGGAACCGGCGGACAGTCGCCCCTATCCTCGGCATTACCCTAGAGGCAACAATCCGCTTGTGTGTTGCTCTCGCTGATGCCCTTCCTGACCGCTGGGCGCGCTGCTCGCTTTGCTGTTGGCATTATCGCCTAGTCGAACGGTGAGGTGTTATTTCAATGCAGAGTATCCGATATTGGACTGTCTTCATTGCATCGTGCAGGTCAGTGTTCTGAGTGAGGCGTGTTCCCGCTTGGGGGAGGGTACTGTCCGTCGCCTCTGAAGTAGGCAGTTGTCCTAACTGCACTCAACTCTAGCGTCAGCAAGCGGTCGAACACCGGACGCTCGTCGCGGGCGAGGTCATCGACTGCTTTGGCCGAGCTTTCGCCCTATGCTCGAAGCAATTGGCAACAAGTCGGCCTTTGCGGGCATCCGCTCGCTTTGCTAGTGGGTCAGCAATGGGGCGGATACTGCCGCTCAGTGGCTGTCTGCCGCCAATCGCCGCCAGGCTCTCGCTTATTGCGGCCGACATGCAGCCACGAACTGGCGTCCAAGCTCAGTCATTGAAACCCAATGCACAGTTGCCATCCCTCCAAACGCCCCAGCGCTATCGATTAGGCCGAGCCGCCCCAGGTTTGTAAGCGCGAGAGCGACATCGGGACGCAGATCTGTTGGCTCGAGTGCCTTGCCCGTGGAAACAATGACCTCATCGGGTAGGCGATGCGTCCAAAGTTCGGCATACGGCATATCGTCGCTCGGCACATATGCACGATCCGCGTCATATATCTTTTCCAGTATGGATGCATCAAACGAAGTGAGCTCCGCCAAAATGGTCACATACGCGCGACGTACCTCGGGCTTGTTGGCGTCCGCCGCATTGGCGAGCAGAGTCGCCCACCGATCCTGCAGGGCCTCGGAATCTGCCAACGAGGCTTCTTCGAGAAGCGGAATTGCAAGATTAAGCTCGACCGTCCGGGTCGGCCCCTTTAGTCCGCGTGCCTCCAAGAATTCCGTCGCCTTCTCGGCAAGGACAATTTGATTTTCCCAGCGCCTATACCGCAGTTTGTCGGTCCAAATCGCCACGGCTTGTTCAAGCGGACCGCCTATGTATTTCGCGATAAATCCACCAAGATCTCGGGCCACCTCTACGGACTGTCCGGCAACCTTGGCCATCTCCTGCACCGCCTTGCCTTCTTCATCGCTCAACATTGCTGTCATTCCTCCATGGCGATCTCGACACCAATCGCAATCGCCGCTTTCAATATTGAAGTCATCCCTGAGAAAGCCTCGGGTCCCAGAATCTTCCCCCGCTTTAGTTGACACCGACTGATGGGACCAGCAACTGTTCATAGGTCGCGGGGGGAACGTAGTTTAATGATGAATGGATTC
>RXJP01000046.1 GCA_003963315.1 Rhodocyclaceae bacterium
GTCGTCGAAGCTGGCCCGGTAGAGGGTGACGCCCTTGTATTCCAGGGGCTTGTTCACCTCGATGGTCTTCTCGAATTGTTGGCCGGTTTCCCGGTCAATCACCACCACGTCGCTGGCGAAACGCTTGGGCATGCCCGTGGAATAGAAGTCCACGTAGAACTTTTTCAGTTGCAGGTCGAAGGGCAGGGCTTGCAGCAGGATGCCGTCGCCGACGTTGATCACCGCCGTGCCGGAACGCTGGCCTTCCGGCAGGAAGACGTTGCCGCGGTAGCTCCAGTGGTCGGCGGAGAGCCGGTTTTCCGGCTTGATGGAGGACAGCAGGGCATCGCTTGGAGCCAGCTTGAGGTCACCCTGCATCAGTTGCAGCTTGAGGGGCATGTCCCCGTCCAAAAGGCCGCCGATGCAGATCAGCACGATGGCGCTATGGGCCAGCAGGTAGCCCATGCGGTTCCAGCTGCCAGCCTTGGCGGCGACCAGTACGCCATCATCCCGGCTGACACTGCGGGAGGCGAAGCCTTGTTGTTGCAGATAGTCGCGTACTTTTACCTGGGCGGTATCGGTAGCCAATGCGCTGCGGAAAGACAGGTGATGGGCGAATTGGCGTAGGGAGGCTTCCTTCGCATGTTCGCGGAAGCCCTTCATCTCCTTCAGCATTTGCGGCGCTTGGCGGGAGATGCAGAGACTGGTGGAAATCACCAGGAAGGCCAGCACCAACAGGAACCAGCCGGCGTGGTAGACACCGTAAAGCCCGAGCTTTTCAAATATGCCGAACCAGAAGGGGCCGAACTGGTTGAGATAGGCGTTGTAGGGCTCGTTCTGTTTGAGCACCGTGCCGACCACGGAGGCAATGGCCAGCAGCGTCAACAAGCTGATGGCGAAGCGCATGGAGCTGAACAGCTCGTAAAGATTGCGGGCGAATTTACGGGTCATGGGTGCGGTACTGGGCACGTCTGTGGGTGCATTCGAATCACTTTCGGAAGCAATGTCCCTGAATGAAACACGGGTTGGTCATTCCATAACGAAAAAGGGTGGCCAGGCCACCCTTTTACGCAATTTCGAGTCCTACGTCGCCAATAGGTTCAGCGCAGGCCGGCTACGTAGTCGGCCACGGCCTTGATTTCGTAGTCGGTCATCTTGGCGGCCACGGTACGCATCATCTTATTGGGATCGTTGGCACGGCCATTGACCGGCTGGGGATTGGTGCCGGCTTCGCGGAACGCCTTCAACTGGGCTTCCAGGTAATCGGCATATTGGCCGCCGATACGGGGGTACTGGGCGGGAATCCCGGCGCCGGCCGGACCGTGACAGCCGGAACAGGCGGGCAGACCCTTGGCCAGATTGCCACCGCGATAGAGCTTTTGGCCGAATTCCACGGTGTCGCGATTTTTGGCTTGATCACCCTTCTGGGTTTGGGAAGCGAACCAAGCGGCGACGTTGCGCATGTCGTCGTCGGACAGCGCGCTGGCCATGCCCATCATCACCGGATTGGGGCGGGCGCCGCTCTTGAAGTTCTGCAACTGCTTGACGATGTAGTCGGCGTGCTGGCCCGCCAGTTTGGGATTGGCGGGAATCATGCTGTTGCCATCGGCAGCGTGACAGGCCACGCAGATGGTAGCGGCCACGGCCTTGCCCTTTTCGGGATCAGCTTTGGCGGGGGCGGCAGCCTCGTTGGCCTGGACGGCCGTTGCGGCGAAGAAAATCAGCGGCAGCAGGAAGCGCTTCATGGAACAACTCCTCGGAGCGGGGGTATCTGGAAAGCCTGCTATTCTATACCAGCTATACCACTGCGCCTATTGCGACGCCGTATGGCAGCCGATCCCGCTTTCCCTGTACATCTCCATGTCCCTGTTTCGACACGCTGTTTTCGAAATTTCCGTGGCCAATCCCTCGGGTTTGCCGTTTTCCTTGGCGCCGGAAATCGCCTTTGCCGGACGTTCCAATGCGGGCAAGTCCTCGGCCATCAATACCCTGGCCGGCCACACCCGTCTGGCCTATGTGTCGAAGACGCCGGGACGCACCCAACTGATCAACGTGTTCCGCCTGAAAAACGGTGCCGCCATGATCGACCTGCCGGGATACGGCTACGCCGAGGTGCCCGTTGCCGTGCGGCGGCAATGGCAGGGTCTGCTGGAGCACTATCTGACCCAGCGACCCAATCTCGCCGGCCTGGTGCTGATCATGGATGCCCGGCGCCCCTTCACCGATCTGGATATCCAGATGATTTCCTGGTTCGCCCCCTCCGGTCGGCCGATCCACTGTCTGCTGACCAAGGCCGACAAACTGACGAACCAAGAGCAGATCAAACTACTCCGTTCGGCCAAGGCAGAACTGGCCAAACTTTTTCCGGACCACGCCAACATCACCCTGCAACTTTTTTCCAGCCTGAAAAAGACCGGTATTCAAGAGGTGGAAAAAGTGGTGGGAAGTTGGCTGACCCCGCTTTTGCCGGATGCTTCCGCGCCAACGTAGCTAGGCGCGCCATTTCAGTCACCCCCTTTCCGTGGAAAGGGGGCCGGGGGCGGGCGAGGCTCTCCCTGTGGGGGAATGGGGCACCCCCTCCCAACCTCCCCCGCCAGGCGGAGGAGGTGATTAAGTTAGGGGTTTCTTTTTTGTGCATTTGCACAAAAAAGAAACCCCCGGTTCAAAGGGGAGGAAACCGGGGGTGGTAAGGCCTTGAAGGGGATTCAAGGCGCCCGCTCAGGGAGGTGAAGCGGGGAGGCACGCGAACGCGTGCCTCAGCGCTTATGATAAGCAACGATTTGCAAAGTTCCAGTCTATTTTTTTGGAATATTGATGATGAATACACAAGGCAAGTTTCCCGGCATCCGTATGCGCCGCATGCGTCGCGACGATTTCTCCCGTCGCCTGATGCGCGAAAATCGATTGAGCGCCGACGATTTCATTTACCCGGTGTTCGTGCTGGAAGGTTCGAACCGTACCGAGGCCGTGGCCTCCATGCCCGGGGTGGAGCGGGTGAGCCTGGACCGCCTGCTTCCTGTTGCCGAAAAAACCCTCAAGCTAGGAGTACCGGCCCTGGCCCTGTTCCCCGTGGTGGGTACGGATAAAAAGAGCTTGGATGCGAAGGAAGCCTGGAATCCGGATGGACTAGTGCCGACGGTGGTGGCCCGGTTGAAGCAGGAGTTTCCGGAGCTGGGCATCATCACCGATGTGGCCCTTGATCCCTACACCAGCCACGGCCAGGACGGCCTGATCGACGCCGGCGGTTACGTGCTCAACGACGAGACGCTGGAGGCCCTGACCCAGCAGGCCCTCTGCCACGCCCGGGCCGGCGCCGATGTGGTGGCGCCCTCGGACATGATGGATGGCCGTATTGGCCGCATCCGCACCGCTCTGGATGGGGAGAAACTGATCTATACCCGCATCCTGGCCTACTCGGCCAAATACGCCTCCAGCTTTTACGGCCCCTTCCGCGATGCGGTAGGTTCCGCCGGAAACCTGGGCAAGGGCAATAAATACACGTACCAGATGGACCCGGCCAATGGTGACGAATCCCTGCGGGAAGTGGCCTTGGATCTGGAAGAAGGGGCCGACATGGTGATGGTGAAACCCGGCATGCCCTATCTGGATATCGTGCGCCGGGTGAAGGAGGAATTCGGCGTTCCCACCTATGCCTATCAAGTGAGCGGCGAATACGCCATGCTCAAGGCCGCCGCTGCCAATGGTTGGTTGGATGAAAAGGCCTGCGTGTTGGAGAGCCTGCTCGGTTTCAAGCGCGCCGGCGCCGATGGCATCCTGACCTATTTCGCCCTGGCCGCCGCCCAGTGGCTGAAGGACGGTCAGCCTTAGGCGGTTAGCAGAGCCGGCCCAGTTGGCGCGGCAGCGCCAGCACCGAGGCCAGTTTCACATCCACCCAGGATGGCGTCCGCGATTGGCGGGAGATCAGCACCGTCTTCATGCCCAGTCGCCGCGCTGTGTGCAAATTCGGCAGGCTGTCTTCCACCATGATGCAATCCCTTGCGGTCAGCCTCTCTCTTTGCAACAGACGGCGGAAGGCGCTGGGGAAGGGTTTCGGCACGAAGCGCAGTTCTTCCAGGCACCAGATGCCGTCGAATAAATGGAGGATGCCCATGGCATTCAGCACCCGGCGGGCGTAATGCCCCGGGGCGTTGGAGAAGACGATCTTCCGCCCCGGCAGTGTGCGCAGCACTGCCTTCACTGCGCCGTCGAACACCAGTTGTTCGTGGAATTCGGGGAACTGGTGGGTGTGCCAGAGAAAGTGGTGGGGGTCGGTGCCATGGTGGCGCATCAGGCCGGTGAGGGTGGCGCCGTAGCGTCGCCAATAGTCCATGCGCAGGCGATTGGCTTCCGCTTCGTCCACTTGCAAATGCTCCGCCACGTAGGCGGTCATCGCCCGGTTGATGTGGGGGAAGATGTGAGCGCTGGCATCGTGCAGCGTGTCGTCCAGATCGAAAAGCCAGACAGGAGTCGTCATGACGACTCCTGTCTGGCTTTTCGATCCGTAAAACTGACCCGCCCTCTCCCATCCTCTCCCTCCCGGGAGAGGCTACTGGTTTGCCCCGTTCCCTGAACGGGGAATATGTGGCGGCTCACTTCGACTTGATCAGCGTCCCCACGCCTTCGTCGGTGAGGATTTCCAGCAGCAGGGCGTGTTCCACCCGGCCATCGATGATATGTACGCTCTTCACCCCGCTGCGGGCCGCATCCAGGGCGGAGCCTATCTTGGGCAACATGCCGCCGGACAGGGTGCCGTCCTTGACCATGTCGTCGATCTGTTTCGGGGTGATGCCGGTAAGCAGCTTGCCTTCCTTGTCCAGCACGCCGGGAGTGTTGGTGAGCAGCACCAGCTTCTCTGCCTTGAGCACTTCGGCGATCTTGCCGGCCACCACGTCGGCGTTGATGTTGTAGGTTTCTCCCTCCGCACCGACACCGATGGGAGCAATGACGGGAATGAAAGCGCCGCCGTCCAGCAGGTCGATCAATGCTGGGTCGATGGAGACGATGTCGCCCACTTGGCCGATGTCGATCAGGTCGCCGGGTTTGTTCTGGTCTTCCATCAGCAGCTTACGGGCGCGGATCAGGTTGCCATCCTTGCCGGTGAGGCCCACGGCTCGGCCGCCGGCCTGGTTGATGAGGTTCACCACATCCTTGTTCACTTGGCCGCCGAGGACCATTTCCACCAGTTCCATGGTTTCCGCATCGGTGACGCGCATGCCCTGGATGAATTCGCCTTTTTTCCCCACCCTGGACAAGAGGTTCTCGATCTGGGGACCGCCACCATGGACGACCACCACATTCATGCCCACCAGCTTGAGCAGCACCACATCCCGGGCGAAACATTGTTTGAGGTGTTCATCGGTCATGGCATTGCCGCCGTATTTGACGACGATGGTCTTGCCGTGGAATTTCTGGATGTAAGGCAGAGCTTCGGCAAGGATGCCGGCCTTCAAGGGGGTATTGGCAGTGTCGCTCATGGCGGAGGAAGGGAAAGTCGCGGGAGGGCGCATTTTAAGGCCATGCCACGTCAGCGGGGCTAGGGGACGGAAATAAGCGCTAATCGTCCTTCGCAGGCTCCTGCAACCAGTCGGCGGCGGTGTTGCCTTCCGTCAGCCAGACCAGGGCGCTGCTGGGCGCCATGGGACAGGCAATGGCGAATCCTTGAGCCAAATGGCAACCCCGTTCCATCAGTGCCCGGGCCTGGGCGTTGTTTTCCACGCCTTCGGCGACGATGCGCCGCCGGAAGGCCGTACCCATGCTGACGATGCTTTCCACCACGGCCATGTCACCTGGATCGGCCAGCATGCCGGAGACAAAGTCCGCCGCAATTTTGAGGGTCTTGGCCGGCAGGTGTTTCAGGTAGCCGATGGAGGCGTAGCCGGTGCCGAAGTCGTCCAGGGCGAAGTCCACCTGAAGCTCACGACAGGCTTCGATCACCTCGCAGGTCAGCATTAGATCGGCCAGGGCTGACGTTTCCAGAATTTCCAGTTCCAGGCCGAGCCGGGCGGCGCTGGGATAGGCCGTCAGCAGCGCTTTGAGATGGCTACCGAATTCCGACCAATGAAGCAGGCGCATGGAGATGTTGACGCTGACCGGCAGGTGTAAGCCTTGGTTATCCCACGCGGTCATTTGGCGCAAGGCGGCTTCGATGGCCCACAAGTCGAGTTCGATGGTGAGGGAGGAGTGCTCCAAGCCTGGCCGATGCCCCGGTAGGAATTCCTCCGGCAGCAAGAGTCCCCGTTCCGGGTGCTGCCAGCGGATCAGGGCTTCCATGCTTTGCACCCGGCCTGTACGCAGATCCACAATGGGTTGGTAGAAAAGCAGGAATTCGTCGTTGTTGAGCGCCTGGCGTAGCGTAGCCACCGCTTCGCGGTGATCCCGGGCCAGGTTGTCATGTTCCGGGTCGTAAATATGCCATGTGCCGGGAGCAGCCTGCTTGGCCAGGTACATGGCTTGGTCCGCATGATGCAGAAGTTCGTCCGGCTCACTACTGTCCACCGGATAGAGCGTTACGCCAATGCTGGCGGTGATATCAGTGCCTTTAACCGAATTGAGCGGTGACTTGATGGTGTCTTGCAGACGCCCGAGGATCGCGTCCACCTCTTCAACGCTGTCCACATCGTTGAGTAGCAGCACGAATTCGTCGCCGCCCACGCGGGCCACGGTATCGCCCTCCCGCACCGCCGAACGCATCCGGTCGGCGATTTCGATCAGTACCTGATCGCCCGCTTCATGGCCGTGGCGGTCATTGATTGGCTTGAAGCCGTCCAGGTCAAGGTAGCAGATGGCGGTGAGCGTGCCTTGCCGCTGCACCCAGGCCAAGGCCTGGCGGATGCGATCATTCAGCAGCGTCCTGTTGGGCAGATGGGTCAAGGCGTCGAAATGCGCCATCTGCTCAAGTTGCGTTTGATAGGCCTTGAAGCGGGTCAGGTTTGAGAAATTGCCGACGAAATGGGTGGTGTCCCCGTTCGCATCCTTCACGGCGTGGATGGACAGGAGTTCGACGACGATTTCCCCATCCTTACGTCGATTGCTGATTTCCCCCTGCCAGCTGCCTTCGTGGAGCAAGGCATGCCACATGGATTGGTAGAAGGTTGCGTCATGCAAGCCCGAATGGAGGATGCTGGGGTTGTTCCCCAGGATTTCTTCGCGGGAATAGCCGGTAATGGCGCTGAAGGTGGGATTGACATCGATCACCATTCCTCTTGCATCGGTGATGATGATGCCATTTTGCGAATGGGCAAAGACGTGGGTAACCCACTTCAGCTTTTCTGTATCAATCGGCAGTAGCTGTTCCATGGCACACGGCTCCCTGGGGATGGGCATGGGAGGTTCTCGTTGGAAACCGCCTCAATCTTATTTGCGCCGCAACGGTGCAATCGCAGCATTGTGACTTATAAACGGATGACTTTGAAGTCCCCATGGCTATCATCGTGCGGTTTACTACCGTATACAGCATGGACACCAACGTTTCCCTTCCCGAACTTGCCGGCATCGAGAGCGCTCGCACAAAGCTGGCTCGTAACATCCGCCTTTTGCGGGCGGAGCGCGGCTGGTCCCAAGAGGCGCTGGCCATGGAAGCCGGCTTGCATCGGACTTTTGTTGCCCATGTGGAGCGCGGTGCGCGGAATATCTCCTTGAGTAATATCGAACGTATCGCCCTGGCTTTGGGCGTTTCCGTCAGCCGTTTGTTCGAGGGCTGATCAAGGGGAAGCCGGTTGCTTCCCCTGTATTGATCTTCGATTATTGAATGGCGAGCCGTTTGGACTGGTTAGCGGTCTTTTTCGGCAAGGTCAGTTCCAACACGCCATCCGTAAAGCGGGCCACAGCCTTGCTTTCGTCAATATCCTGGCCCAACTGGAAGCTACGGGAGGATTTGCCGAAGGTACGCTCCCTGCGCAACACCCGTTCCCCTTCCTTTTCTTCCTTTTCCTGTTTCAATTCGGCGCTGATGGATACCACGGCACCGTCAATATGGACATGAATGTCCTCTTTCTTGACCCCCGGCAATTCGGCGTGGACGACGTATTGCTCCCCTTGCTCCTTCACATCCACCTTAATGGACGGTACGTCCTTGGGTTCGTTGAATTCAACCGGGCGGACAAAAAAACCGCGAAACAGGTCATCGAACGGGTCTTTGCGAATCAGATTGCTCATGACGTATCTCCTTTGATGGTCCGGGCAAGTCGCCCTCGCTCCATAAATAGATACGCTCGGACCAATTACAAGTCCCCGGTCGGTATCCTTTGCGTTGGATCAAAAGTCGGCTGGAGGCCCCCCCAATGAACACACCCTATTCCGATCCGCCATCCTCCGGGCGCTTCCCGGCAGGCGGACGTTGCCCCCGTTGCGGCGGGGCCGTGGAGTGCGGCATCAGTCTTGGGCGGCAGACCTGTTGGTGCATGGATCTCCCGCCGCTGGGGGCGGCTTCAATCCAAGGGGAAGGGTGCTACTGCCAACAATGTCTCAAGGCGTTGCTGGCTGAGCCGCAAGCCCCAGGCTCAGCATAAGAATTGCGTCGCGGTTGCTCCAGGAAAAGCAGGCCGCGGCCGCCTCCTGCCATGGTAGCCAGCGCCAGGCCAAATGCTCTTCCGGGGCGAGGGTGACCGCTATGGGCTCCGGCAGGCATAGGCTGAAGACCTGTTCCAGGTTGTGGGTGGTGCCCGGGGCAAAGCGCTCCGGTGTGAGGGTGATGCGGAAGTTGTTGGCTACGTTCCAGGCAATCAGATCGTCCGCTTGAGGGACCAGGCCGGTTTCTTCCCTGACTTCCCTGCATGCAGTTTGGACCAGGGACTCACCGGCTTCCTGGCTGCCGGTGACCGATTGCCAGAAACCTGGCTGCTTGGCCCGTTCAAGCAGCAGCACCTCCCCCTTTGGGGTGTGGATCAGCACCAGAACCGAAACGGGAATCTTGTAGCTCATGGGCCATCCATCAAGGCGGGCAATCCATTGATACTGTCGGCACCCAGGTCTACCAGGCACCAAAGACATAGTCCCTGGCCCCGCCACTCTTCGGTGGCCTCACGGATTATTGCCAGTGTGGCGGCGAAATCCGATCCGGCGCCGGCGAGGGCGCTGTCGCAATGGTCCAGCAGCATCAGATAGCCTTGGGCGGGCCGCCAGCCGAGATCGCACAGACAATCGTAAAGGGCGTCGTAGTTGTGGCCGAACCATTCAGGAAAGGCCATGTCTCGGGCAATGGCGTCCAGCAGGTCTTCCCGGGTGGCGGCGCGCCGTAGATTGATGGGGAAGACCGCGTAGCCGTTTGTTTCTGCAGCGCGGACAATGATGTCGCGGTCAGCCCGGGGCAGGTGGTACACGCCGGCCAGATCAGTGCGGCCGAGCAAGGCGACATAGCCCGCTTCCTTCATGGCTGAACCCTCAGGAAGTGCCGGTAATGGTCCGGGGTGTAGTAGCGCTCGTCGCTTGCCCCGAGGATGATGCGTTGGGCTCCTCGGCCCTGGCCACCTGGGGTGGGGACAGTGTATTCGCGGTAATAGCCCCGCGGCCGTTGCGGCAGCCGCCGCTCGTAGTTGCCAAAGACGACGCCATCTCGGCGATAGGGGAAAGGTCCGCCCTGATTAATTAGGCGCAGGGTCTGGCGGGCTTCGGCGGGAAGTTCGCCCGCCGTGATATCCCTGGCCTGGTTGGCCCCCAAGGAATGCACAGCGAGCGCAACGACGGCCCGCCCGATCTGGACGAGCTCTGGCGCGATCTCAACCGC